>DATMCB010000272.1:0-2921 GCA_035558835.1 Solirubrobacterales bacterium | reverse complement strand
CACGCTTCGCGCCGGCCGCCGGAACGTCATCGTCCTGCCCGGTGACGGTCTCGAGGAGCCGTGGCGGGCGCGGACCACCGGGACGATCGAAGCCTGCCGGGCCCGAGCGGCGCGCTGACCGGGCGATCGGCGAGACTGGGTCCATGCCGGTCGTCCTCCTCAGCTACGAGTACGTCGCCGACATCCTCGAACGCCGTAAGCCCCACCGCGAGGCACACCTCGCCCATGTCGAGCGGACCACGGCCGAGGGCGGCCTCGTCGTCGCCGGAGCGGTCGGCGACCCTCCCCACGGTGCCGTCTTCGTGTTCGAGGACGACGCCGATGCTGCCGGGCCGGCGGCGGAGTTCGCCGCCGGCGACCCCTATGTCGCGGCCGGCCTCGTCAGCGACCGGCGGATCGAGCCGTGGACGGTCGTCTCGAACGCGTGGGCTTCCCGCCCCGGCGGCCGGTGACAGCGGTCACGCACGGATTGGCGGGGTCGGGGACGGGTAGGTTTCCCGGCGATGAGCCCGACAACGCTTGAGGCGCCGACGATCGCCGCCGCGGCCCTCGAGAATCTGATCGGCCGGTTCAACCCGGACGACATCGACGTCCCCGGCGGCAGCGCACGGATCCGCATCGAGGTCGTCGACGGCGAGGACTTCGACGTCGTCATCGAGATGCCGGAGGCGCGAATCGAGCGCGCCGATGGCGACGCCGACGCCCGGCTGACCGCGGACGGGCGGACCTGGGCGCGGATCAGCGAGGATCTCGCCGGCGGCATGGACGCGTTCCGGCGCGGCAAGCTCCGCGTCCGCGACAACCTTCATCTCGGCGTCGGGCTGCTCGCGGCGACGAGCGGCTCGACCGACCCCGGCCGGCTCAGCTTCGGCCGGATCGCGACCGCCGGGCACGAGATCGCCTACTGCGAGGCGGGCGTCGGGCCGCCGCTCGTCTGCCTGCACGGCCTCGGCGGCACGAAGGCGTCGTTCTTGCCGACGCTCGCCGCCCTCGCTCCGGAGGGCAACCGCGTGATCGCGATCGACCTGCCCGGATTCGGCGACTCCGACAAGCCGCACGCCGCCCCCTTCGACGCGCCCTGGTACGCCGACGTCGTCACCGGCGTCCTCGATGCCTTCGGGCTCGAGACCGCGAGCTTCGCCGGCAACAGCATGGGCGGCCGGATCGCCCTCGAGCTCGGCATGTGCGATGCCGAGCGGGTCGACCGCCTCGTCCTCCTCGCCCCGGCGCTCGCCTGGCTCCGCGAGCGCCCGTGGAAGTGGCTGCTGCAGGTGCCGCTGCCGCGTCTCGGCTACATCCAGCCGACGCCACGCCGCCTCGTCGACCCGGTCGTTCGCCGCCTAATCCCCGGCGGCGACCGCGGCTGGACGGCGGCCGGCGTCGATGAGTTCCTCCGCTCCTACCTGACCCCCGCCGGCCGCTACGCCTTCTACGAATGCGCCCGCAACATCTACCTCGACGAGCCCTACGGCCAGGAGGGCTTCTGGACCCGCCTCAAGAAGCTCGGCCCTCCCGCCCTGTTCGTCTGGGGCAACCAGGATGTCCTCGTCCCGATCTCCTTCATGCGTCACGTCGAGCGCGCACTCCCGGGCGCTGTCCACCTCGAGCTCGACTGCGGCCACGTCCCCCAGCTCGAGCGCCCCGAGGCGACTCACGACGCGATGGCGAAGTTCCTCCGCGCCGACTGACGCGACCTGAACTGCAAATCGACCTCGCTATAGCAGGGCAATTTGCAGCTCGACCGCCCTCCCGCCGATGGCCGGCTCAGCCCATCTCCCGCAACCGCTCCGCCAGAGCGTTCATGCCGAAGCGCTCGGCGGCATCGGCGCCGGCGGCCCAGTCGGTCGGGGCGTCGGGCGGACGGCTGACGCCGGCGTCCTGGAGCGTCGCCATCTCGCGGTAGGCGAGGATCTCGTCGCGGCCGTCGCGGAGGGCGCCGCGGATCCGGGGCGTGCTCTGCTCGAGCGCGTTCTCGAGGACGCGGTCGAGGTTGCCGTAGCGGCGCAGGAGGTCGGCGGCGGTCTTCTCGCCGATCCCCTTCGCGCCGGGGATCCCATCGGAGGGGTCGCCGCGGAGGGCGATGAAGTCGGGGACCTGGGCGGGGTCGATTCCGTAGCGCTCGCGGACCTCGGCCGGCCCGACAGGCTCCATTCCGCGAACGCCCTTGGTGGGGTAGAGGACGGTCACGTGCTCGTCGACGCACTGGAACATGTCGCGGTCGCCGGTCATCAGCAGCGTCCGGCCGCCGGCGGCGGTCTCGGCGAGAGCGAGGCTCCCGAGGAGGTCGTCGGCCTCGAGCGTCTCGTGCTGCTCAACCCGCCAGCCGAACGATTCGAAGAACCCGCCGCTTGCCTCCCACTGCGGCACGAGCAGCTCCGGCATCTCGGGGCGGTCGGCGTGGTAGCCGGAGTAGAGCTCGACGCGGTAGTGGGCGGCCTCGGCTCCGAAGCAGAGGACGACCGCGCGCGGGTCGTGCTCGCCGACCTCGCGGACGACGAGGTTGGCGGTGCCGAGCAGGGCGTTGACCGGCTGCCCCTCGGCGCCCTTGATCGACTTCGGGAGGGCGAAGAAGGCCCGGTAGAGCATCGAGGGGGCGTCGACGACGAGCAGCGGCGCGGCCATCGGGGGAACGTATCGCGGTCGGCGCTCAGCCGGAGGCGGCCAGCGGCAGCGGCTGCTGCTCCCAGCCCGGCGCCGCGATGCGCGTCTCGATCGCCTCGGCGTAGGCGCCGTGGTAGCTGCTCCTCGCTCCGACCCCGCTGACGTCGTAGGCCTCCGCCATCGCCGCGCGGAGCGTCGTCGTGAACTCGCGGCCGTGCCAGCGCCGGCCCTCGGTCGCCGGGCCGACGGCGATGTGGACGAGCTCGTGAAGCAGCGTCTCGAGGACGTCGCCGCAGCGGATCGCCGGGTAGGCGGTCACC
>DATMCB010000271.1:0-3170 GCA_035558835.1 Solirubrobacterales bacterium | reverse complement strand
AAGTCCTGCATCAGCACCCGGGCGGGCTGGAAGGGGATCTCCTTCGAGGGCTCCGCCTTCGCGTCCCACGTGGCGATCGTCTCGACGTCGTCGGCGGTGACCGCGGCGCCGTCCTCGAGGCGGAGGACGTTCTCGAGCAGGACCTTCAGCGAGTAGGGAAGCCGGACGACGTCGAAGCGCGCCTGGAGCGCGTCGAGGCGGTGGATCTCGTACTCCCGCCCCGACACCTCGATGGTCGAGCGGGAGCCGTAGCTGTCCGTCATCCTGCCTCCTTCTCGCGCCGGTCGGCGCTACTCGTCGCTGTCTTCCTTCTCGGAAGCCTTCTCGTGATCCGCCTCTCCGTAGATCGTAAGGCCCTCCGATCGCGCGTCCTCGTCGGGGAAGCCGTCGCCGAGGGGGTGCCCGTGCTTCTCGCCGTGGGAGGCGGACTGGATGAGCTGCTGCTCGGCGAGCTCGAACCCCTCAGCCACGCCCTCGCCGCCCTCGGCGAGCGGCCGCTCGGCCTCGGGTAGCCGCTGGCTGGCGGTGTGCCCGCCGATCTCCGCCGCCTCCGCGGCCGCCGCGGCTTCCTCCTCTTCGACCAGTTCGTGGTCGCGGTCCTCGGGTTGTTCGTTCATCGGCGCCTCCAGGCGGTCGTCTGCTCAGAAAATCAATGGTCGCGGCGGCCTCGCTCAGCGCTTCTCGGTCTGCCCGCGGGCGACCTCGTCGGCGATCTTCGTACCGCTGCCGCGCTGGACCCGCCCGGCGATGGCGGGGAAGACGTGGGCAAAGCCGGCGAGGGCGCGCTGCTGGATCGGCGCGACTGCGACCTCGGCCCGGTTCTGCTCGATCGCCTTGACGACCCCGGCGCCGACCTCCTCGCAGGTCGCGGTTCCCATCCCGGGCGGGAGCGTCGCCCCCGAATCGGCGAACATGCCGGCGCCGCGGATGAAGCCGGGGAGGACGAGCGAGACGCCGACGCCAGCCTTGTCGCCGGCGAGGTCCTCGCGGAGGGCGAGGGCGAAACCGCGGAGGCCGAACTTGGTGGCGTTGTAGACCGAGGCCCGCGGCGAGGCGGCCTTGCCGGAGAGCGAGGAGACAAACAGCAGGTGGCCGCTGCGGCGCTCGACCATCGCCGGCAGGAGCTGGTGGGCGAGCAGCATCGGCGCCTCGAGGTTGACGCGGACGGCGCGAGAGACCTCCTCGGAGCTGAAGTCCTCGAGCCGGCCCGAGCCGGGCAGCCCGGCGTTGGCCAGCAGGACGTCGATCGGTCCGTCGGCGGTCGCGCCGGCGGCGAGCTCGAGCGCCGCATCCGGCTCGGCGAGATCGGCGGCCGCGACCGAGTGGCCGTCGCCGGGGAGCGAGCCCGCCAGTTCCTCGAGCTCGGCGGCCTTCCGGGAGCTGAGCACGAGGACGCCACCACGCTCCGCCACGGCCCGGGCGATGGCGCGGCCGATCCCGCCGGTTGCCCCGGTCAGCAGGATCCGCTTGTCGGCGATGTCCATGCCGCCAACCTACACCGCGCGATCCGGCCATGGCCGCGGGATCCGATCGCTTTGTAAGGAATCGCTTGCACAACGCTTACGATGTCGCTACAGTGCCGCGAATCCAACGCCGAGTCTCCGCCGATCGGAGAGCGGGGGACCCACGAGGACCCCGAGCAAATGGGGCTAATCCGCCGCTTCCGGTGGAGACGCAGGCTCAGTCGCAGCGTCAGCCCGTCAGCTAACCCCGCAGGCGCAAGCGAGCCAAAGGAATATGAACAGACTCACGATCAGTCCCACGGTGCAGCGCACCACGATGACCCTGGGCGCCGCCCTCCTCGTGACGGTGGCGTTCTTCCTCCTCGTCTCCGCCTCGGCTGTCGCCGGCGGCGGACTCAGCACCCAACCGACGAAGTCGGGCAAGCCCGGCAAGGCGAAGCTGCTGCCGAACGGCAAGGCGATCCCGCCGGACAACGCCCCGCGTCGGGTGGTCAAGGCGATCAAGGCAGCCAACGAGATCCGCAAGACCAAGTACGTCTGGGGCGGCGGCCACGGCAGCTTCGAGTCGAAGGGCTACGACTGCTCAGGCGCGGTCAGCTACATGCTCCACGGCGCCCGGATGCTGAAGACCCCGATGACCTCCGGGTCCCTCGCCAGCTGGGGCAAGAAGAAGAAGGGCAAGTGGATCACCGTGTACGCCAACTCCGGCCATACCTACGCGATGGTCGCCGGCCTCCGCTGGGACACCTCCGGCGGCCCCGGCCCGCGCTGGCACAAGTCCAAGCGCTCCCGGGCCGGCTTCACGGTCCGCCACTACAAGGGCTACTGAGCCCGCACACGACTCCCTCCCCCCTGAGAAGGCCCGCTGCCCCCGGCGGGCCTTCTCTTTTGTCAGCCGATGCCCAGGGCCTCCTCGACTCCGACGCACTCGGCACCGACGCCCTCGGCGACGCCGGGGTGGGTGACCTTGCCGGCGGCGACGTTGACGCCGGGCCGGAGGCCGGGGTCGCGGGCGAGCGCTCCCTCGACGCCGTTGTCGGCCAGCGAGATGACGTAGGGCAGGGTCGCGTTCGTAAGCGCCTGGGTGGAGGTGATCGGAACGGCGCCGGGCATGTTGGCGACGCAGTAGTGGGTGATCCCGTCGACCTCGTAGACCGGGTCGGTGTGGGTCGTCGGCTGCGAGGTCTCGAAGCAGCCGCCCTGGTCGATCGCGACATCGACGAGGACCGCGTGCCGCTTCATCAGCGCGAGCTGCTCGCGCTTGATCACGTGCGGGGCGCGGGCGCCCTGGACGAGCACGGCGCCGATCACGAGATCGACCCGGGGCAGCATCTCCTCGATCGAGAGGGTCGAGCTGAACACCGTCGACAGCGACCCGGCGAACTGCAGGTCGGCGCGCCGGAGCGCGTCGATGCTGACGTCGAACAGGAAGACGTCGGCGGCCATCCCAACCGCGATGTGCGCGGCGTTGATCCCGACCGCGCCGGCGCCGATCACCATCACGTTCGCGGCGGCGACGCCGGGCACGCCGCCGAGGAGGATGCCGCGGCCGCCCATCGGCTTCTCGAGGAAGAATGCGCCGGCCTGGGTGGCGATCCGGCCGGCGATCTCGCTCATCGGCGCCAGCAGCGGCAGCCGGCCGTCGGGGGTCTGCACGGTCTCGTACGCGACGGCAGCAACCTCGCGCTCGACGAGGAAGCGAGTGAG
>DATMCB010000270.1:0-4688 GCA_035558835.1 Solirubrobacterales bacterium | reverse complement strand
CGTTGACGGCGACGTTGCCGCTCTGCGAGATCATCGCGACGCCGCCCGCGGGCAGCGCCTGCACCGAGTCGCCCCACAGCCCCGAGCGGGCCGGGAAGTTGACGATGCCGTTGCCGTTCGGGCCGCAGACCGGGAACGATGCGGCTCGCGCCGTCGCGACCAGGCGCTCCTCGAGCCGGCGGCCGCTCTCGACCTCGCCGAACCCGGCCGAGACGACGACAGCGCCCCCGCAGCCGATCGCGACCGCATCGTCGATCGCGTCCGGCACCGCGACGGCCGGGACCGCGACGGCGACCGCGTCCACGGGGTGGGGGAGGTCGCGCAGGGTCGGCACGCAGGGGACGTCGCGGATCCGGGCGCGCTTCGGGTTGACGCCCCAGATCTCGCCGTCGTAGCCGAGCCTCTCGAGGTTGCGGAGCAGCGTGTCGCCGTAGGCGCCTTCGCGCTCGGTCGCGCCGACGACGGCGATCGAGCGGGGTGCGAGAAGCCGGGCTGGGCCGTCGGCGGTCACCCGGCCGGCCGATCGGTCATCTAGTGGAGCATCCTCTCGACGCCGCGGCGCTCGAGTCCGCGGACGGTCACGAGGCGCTGGATCTCGCTCGTGCCCTCCCAGATCCGATCGACGCGAAGCTCGCGGAGGAACCGCTCGGTCACGTTCGAGCGCAGGTAGCCGCGGCCGCCGAAGGCCTGCACGCAGCGGTCGGCGCAGCGCCAGGCGGCCTCGCTCGTGAACAACTTCGCCATCGACGCCTTGCCGTGGACGACCTTGAGGTCGGCGCCGCGATCGGCCAGCTCGGCGACGGTCAGCGTCAGCAGTCGCCCGGCGGCCGCGTCGGCGGCCGAGTCGGCGAGCGGGAAGGAGACGCCCTGGTAGTCGATTATCCGGTTGCCGCCCTGCTCGCGGCTCGCCGCCCAGGCGACGGTCTCGTCGAGCAGTCGCCACATCGCGCCGATGCAGCGGGCGGCGATCCCGAGCCGCTCCTCCATGAACCAGGCGCGCTGCAGGTCATCGCCGCCGCCGATCCCGCCGATCGCGTCCGCCTCGGTCACCTCGACGTCGCGGAAGACGATCGTCGGATGGCCGTCCGGGTAGGAGTGGGTGAAGGCGGGGTCGTCGACGATCTCGACGCCCGGAGCGTTGCGATCGACGACGAACAGGGTCGGCAGCTTCGCCCCGTCGGCGATCACGTTCGCCATGACGATGTAGACGGCGGCGACGTCACCGGTCGTGACGAACCACTTCTCGCCGTTGATCCGGTAACCGTCGCCGGTCGGCTCGGCGACGGTGGCGATCCGGCTCGGGTCGGAGCCGGCGTCGCGCTCGGTGACCGCGTAGGCGTCGCGGACCTCGCCGCGCAGGGCCGGCACGAGCCAGCGCTGGACCTGCGCCTCGCTCGCGTGGTGCCAGACGTTGTAGGCGTTCGGGACGTGCCAGTGGATCGCGTTGGTGCTGCGGCCCCACTGCTCCTCGACGAGCGCCCACTCGAGCCGGCTCCAGCCCTGGCCGCCGTACTCCGGCCGGTGGAGGCCACCGACGAGACCGGCGTCGACCGCGGCGCGCTTCACGTCCTCGACGACATCCTCGGGGAGGCGGCCGTGGCGGCTCTCCGCCTCCTCCTCGAGCGGGATCAGCACGTCCTCGGTGAACGTGCGGGCGCGAGCCTGGATGTCCCGGGCGCGCTCGTCGAGCTCGAAGGGGATCTCGTCCATGGACCGGGCTCCCGTCCTATCGATGGTGACGCTCTCCAACTTGACCGGCACTCTAACATAGATTGATCGATTGACTACAAGGTCAATGCGAGCGGTTCCGGGCTGCGCGAAAGGAGCGAAGGAAGATTGAACACGCCGGTTGCCACCAACGGCAGGCTCCACCTCGATCCCGACGGGGTCGCGGCGACGCTGCGGCCCGTCGAACGGGCATCGATGCTGCCCCCGGCCGCGTTCGCGGACCCGTCGGTCCTCGCCTGGGAGATCGAGAACCTGTTCGGCGGCTGGATCTGCCTCGGCCACGCATCGGCGATCGCCGAGCCCGGCAGCTGGCTGATGCGCGAGATCGGACCGAGCAGCGTATTCGCGCTCCGGGGCGCTGACGACGTCCCGCGGGCGTTCCTGAACGTCTGCCGCCACCGCGGCTCGCGGCTCGTCGAGGAGACGGAGGGCACCGTCCGGCGGCGGATCCAGTGCCCCTACCACGGCTGGTCGTATGACCTCGACGGAAGCCTCGTCGCGGCACCGCACATGGACGCCGTCGAGGACTTCGACCGCGGCTGCTTCGGCCTGCTCGAGGTCCGCTCGGCCGTCGTCGGCGGATTGATCCTCGTCGACCTCAGCGGCGAGGCGCCCGACGTCGCCGACCACGTCGGCGACCTCGGCAGGTTCCTCGACCGCTGGAAGGTCGACACCCTCCAGCGCGCCCGCGGCACCGTCTACGACGTCGCCGCGAACTGGAAGGGGATCGCCGAGAACTACAACGAGTGCCTGCACTGTCCCGGCGTCCACCCGGAGCTGAACCGGCTCAGCGACTACCGCAGCGGCGACTCGCAGTACGGCGAGGGAACCTGGTGCGGGGGCGCGATGACGCTGAACGAGGGCGCCGAGACGATGGGGACCGGCGAGGGCCACGCCGGCCACCGGCCGCCGATCGAGGGCCTCAGCACCGAGGAGATCAACTCCGTCTTCTACTTCTCGCTGTTCCCGAACGCGCTCGTCTCGCTCCACCCCGACTACGTGATGCTGCACACGCTCTGGCCGCTGGCGCCCGATCGCACCGAGGTCACCTGCGAGTGGTTCTTCGAGCCGGAGACGATGGCCCGCGACGACTTCGACCCCTCCGACGCCGTCGACTTCTGGGACATGGTCAACCGCCAGGACTGGCGCGTCTGCGAACTCGCGCAGAAGGGCGTGCGCACCCGCGGCTACACCGCCGGGCGCTACTCGGCGGACGAGGGCGACGTCCACAGATTCGACTCGCTGGTCGCGGAGCGGTACATGGAGGCCCTACGCGAGAATGCCGAGGCTCCGGTCTAGCGTCTCCGGAGAAGGGTCGCAATGAACGAGATCGCAACCAAGCTCGGCGAGGTCGGGCTGCCGATGCCGGTGGCCGAGATCGCTTCCCGCGACTGGGACGCCGTCATCGTCGGCGGCGGCCACAACGGGCTGACCGCCGCCGCCTACCTGGCCCGGGCCGGGCGCTCGGTACTGGTGCTCGAGCGGCGCGAGCGGCTCGGCGGCGCCTGCACGCTGGAGCGCCCGTTCGCCGACGAGCGGTTCGTGATCAGCCCCTGCGCCTACATGCTCGGCCTGCTCGACCAGAAGGTGATCGACGACCTCGACCTGAAGCGCCGCGGGCTGCGCTGGTGGATCGCCGACCCGAACCTCTGGATCCCGTTCGCCGATGGCGGCTCGCTGGGCCAGTTCATCGACGACCGCCGCACCCAGGCGGACCTCGAGGCGCTCGGAGTCTCGAAGCGCGACATCGACGGCTACTGGCGGCACCAGAAGCTCTACGACGACGTCCGCAAGCTGCTCCGCAAGGGTGAGCGCGACGCGTGGGAGGGGGAGACGCCGACCCGGGCCGAGATCGAGGCGATGCTCGGCGGCAGCCGCGAGATGATCGACCTCGTCTTCGAGGCCTCGATAGCGGAGGTGATGGAGGACCACTTCGACGACCAGCGCCTCCACGACGCGTTCTTCGGCGGCGGCGTGATCGGCACCTGGGCGGGCCCGCGCGATCCCGGCACCGCCTCGGTGAAGCTGATGCATCACCAGGGCGATCTCGACGGGACCGGCTCGAACTGGGCGTACGTCGAGGGCGGGATGGGGATGGTCAGCTTTGCGATCGCCGACGCCGCCCGCGAGGCCGGCGCCGTCCTCGCCTGCGGCGTCCCGGTCGCCCGGGTCGATCCCGGCACCGGCGTCGAGCTCGAGGACGGGACGACGATCCGCGCCGCCGCGGTCGTCTGCAACGCCGACCCGAAGGTCGCGCTTGACCTGGTCGGCGCCGCTTCGATCGACTCCTTCGACGCCGGGTTCCGGCAGCGGCTCGAGGCATGGGACGTCCGCAGCCCGGTCGTCAAGTTCAACGCCGCGCTCGAGGAGCTCCCGGCCTGGACCGCCGCCGGCGGCGAGACCTGGCCGGCGCGGGCGATGATCGAGCTGACCGACGGGATCGACTCCGCCCAGGCCGCCTTCGAGCGCTGCGCGGCCGGCGAGCCGGCCGTCGGGTTCGCCGAGGTCTACACGCAGACCGGCTTCGACCCGAGCCCGGCACCTGCGGGCAAGCACTCGATGACGGTCTTCGGCCAGTACGCGCCGTACGAGCTCTCCTCCGGGGACTGGGACTCGCGTCGCGACGAGGTCGCGCGCCAGTTCATCGACCTGATCGACCGCTTCGCGCCGGGGATCGAGGACCGGCTGATCGACTACGAGGTGCTCGGCCCGCCCGACATCGAGTCGCGGATCGGCCTGACCGGCGGGCAGATCTTCCAGGGCTCGGTCCTGCCGGGTCAGATGTGGGAGGACCGGCTCGCCGCCCGGACGCCGATCCCCGGCTTCTACCTCTGCGGCGCCGCCACCCACCCCGGCGGCAGCGTCATCGCGACGAACGGCCGCAACGCCGCGAACGCCGTCCTCGCCGACGGCTGAGCCCCTACGCGAGCTCGGGCGGCAGCGCCTTCGGGCCGTCGGGG
>DATMCB010000269.1:0-4584 GCA_035558835.1 Solirubrobacterales bacterium | reverse complement strand
AAGGCGCCGATCGGGACGTTGATCAGGAAGATCGCCCGCCACGAGACCGCCTCGACGAGCCAGCCGCCGAGCAGCGGCCCGAGAGCGGTCGCGACGCCGCCGAGCCCCGACCAGGCGCCGATCGCGCGAGCCCGGTCGGCGGGGCGGAAGCTCGACTCGATCATCGCCAGGCTGCCGGGCGTCAGCAGGGCGCCGCCGACGCCCTGAAGCAGGCGGGCGCCGATCAGCGCGTCGACGCTCGGGGCGATCGCGCAGAGCAGCGAGGCGACGGTGAACCAGAGGACGCCGACGACGAAGATCAGCCGCCGGCCGTACCGATCGCCGAGCGAGCCGCCGAGCAGGATCAGCGAAGCCAGGGACAGCATGTAGCCGTTGAGGATCCACTGCAGTGAGCTCGTCGGGGCATCGAAGTCCTCGCCGATCCGCGGCAGCGCGACGTTTACGACCGTCCCGTCGAGGAAGACGATCCCGGAGCCGAGCACGGCGATCGCGAGCACCCACCGCCCCGGACCCGTCCCGTAGGCGATCCCGCCGTCGTCGTCGCGCTTCGAGTCCACCCTTGCCGCTCCCGACCTCAGTAGTTGAAGCGGAGGCAACTCTCCGCTTGCCGGATACGATCATCGCATGACGGACGCATCGCAGACGGCCGTGGCGCCGCGGCCGCTTCGCAGGGACGCGGAGCGGAACCGGCAGCGGATCCTCGCGTCCGCGGCGGTGCTGTTCGCCGAGCGCGGCGTCGACATCGGGCTCGACGACGTCGCCAGGCACGCCGGCGTCGGCGTCGGGACCGTCTATCGCCGCTTCCCTGACCGGGAGACGCTGATCGACGAGCTCCTCGACGAGAAGACGGCGCGAGTCGAGTCGCTGGCACGCGAGGCCCTCGGCGCCGACGACCCCTGGACCGGCTTCGCGGGCTTCCTCGAGCAAGCGCTCGAGCTGCACGCCGAAGATCGCAGCCTCAAGCAGGCGCTGCTCGTCCCGACCCGCGGCAAGGAGCGGCTCGCGGCTGCGCGCGCCCGGATCGAGCCGCTCGTCGCCGAGCTGGCGAAGCGCGCGCAGGACGCCGGCGACCTGCGCCCCGACTTCCGCTTCGAGGACCTGCCGCTGCTCGTCGAGATGGTCGCCGCCGTCAGCGATGCGACCCACGAGACCGAGCCGGGGCTGTGGCGTCGCTACGCGCGTCTCGTCATCGAAGGGCTCGCGACGAGCCGGACCGGCCCCGGCGACCTCGGCGCCGACGCGCTCGACCGCGAGCACCTCGTCGACGCGCTCTGCACGAGCGCGCGCGAGCGCTAGATCCAGCCTCCTGGAGGCGGGAGCAGCGCCCGGCCGCGCGGGCCGGGCGCCCGTCCCGATCAGGCCAGCAGCTTCGCCTTCAGCTGCTCGTACTCGGCGTCGTTGATCTTGCCCTTGTCGTGCAGCTCGGCGAGGTTCGCGAGCTCATCGACCTTCGAGGTTCCGGCGGTATCGCGGATGTATTGATCGAAGTGCTTCTTCTGCTCCGACTGCTCCTTGAGCGCGCGCTCCCGCATGCCCCCGCCGCGGGCGATCAGATAGATGAGCGCGGTCAGGAATGGGATGAAGATCAGGAAGACGACCCAGATGGCCTTGCCCCAGCCCGACATCTCGTGGTCGCGGAAGAGGTCGGAGAGGATCGTGAACAGGACCATGATCCAGGCCACGAAGATGAAGACGGCGAGGACGGTCCCCAGCGCCTCACCGAACGAGTAGTCGGCGATCAGCATTCAGTTCCTTTCAGTTGCCGTTTTCAGGAATTCGGAGCCTACTCCAGCGCCACGGTCGAATCGCCCGTCACTACCAGGCGCCGCCGCCCCCGCCGCCCGAGAAGCCCCCACCGCCTCCGCCGCCACCGCCGGACCCCGAGCTCGACTCGGGCGCGACCTGGCTCGCGAATCCGGACGAGAAGCCGTCGAAGCCGCTCCCGAAGCTGCCGGAGGTGATCGCGTAGGACGTCCAGAGTCCGCTGCTCGCCGCCTCGTCGGCGACCGGCGCCGGGATCCGGCCCGACTTGGCGACGCGCTCGGCCGTTCCGAACGCGATCGCGTAGACGAGGATCCGCCGCCAGAGCTTCAGGGTCGCCGGCGGATCGTCCTCGAGCCGCGGGAAGTCCCGGGTCCACTTCTCGAAGGCGCTCCACCGCTCGTTGCGCTCGCGCGCAGCCGGCTCGAGCCGGCGCAGCCAGTTCGACGGCGGAACGAAGATCAGCAGCAGGGTGGCGACGAGGCCGGTGACAGGGATGCCGATCCGATGGCTCCGCGCCCAGATCAGTGCGATCAGGAGGCCGAAGACGATCATCGCGGCCAGCGCGATCAGCGCTCGTAGGCCCCGGTAGTCGCGGTCCCAGGAGATCGCGCCCTCCTCAGCGTCCTCGAGACTCCCGTTCAGGGACTGCCAGCGCGTCCGCCAGGTGCTCGAGTGCTTCGGGATCCGATCGGACATCGAGCCGAGCGCCACCCACTCGTCGCCCACTAGCTCGTCGAAGAATTCGAGCGTCTCGGTCTCGTAGGGCTGCAGGCCGGCGACGCCGCTCCGCTCGCCACGTCTGATCTCGAGGTCGAGGTCCTCACCGGCAGCCGGCCGGGCCTCGTAGAAGCCGCGATCGACGAGGTCCATCAGCGTCGCGAGGACGATCCGCTGGTCGTAGTCGCCTTCGTGCGCGATCGCGTAGCCGACCGCCGGCGGCACGTCCTCGGGCGGCTCCGGCAGGTACTCGGGGACGCCGGTGTCGCGCTCGCGGGCGGCGAGGACGAGCGCGGCGGTGGCGGTGAGGGCCGCCGCGGCGACGATCAGGGAGAGCAGCAGCGCGCTGTCGGTTGCGAAGTTCTCGAGCTTGTCGATCGTGCCGTAGTCGTCGTCGAGCGCCGCCTCCTCGTCCTCGATCTTGGCGAGCCCGTCGCCCGCTTCGACCTTCGCGCCGCCGGTCGAGGAGATCGCGTCACGCGGGAAGACGGCGCGGAAGCCGACCGCCTCGCCCTCGGGGACACGGTCGATCGCGACGCTCGCGTCGGCTCCGACTTCGGGATCGACGCCGAGCGAGCGCGGCCGCACCCAGGCCTGTTCGGGCGCCGTGTCGGAGGCGGCTGCGATCTCGGCGTCGAGGTTGTCGAGCCAGAAGTCCCACTGACTCCCCCAGACGTTCCAGGCGACGTCGACCACGTCGTCGTAGACCTTCGTCGCGCCGGTCACGCGGTAGGTGAGCTCGAAGGCCCGAGTCTCGTCGGCGGCCGAGTAGTGCCAGACGACCCGGTACCCGTGCTCCATCCTCTCGACGCCGAACGTCCCCGGGCTGTCGGACGAGCCGAGGGCGGTGTTCCCGCCCGGGCGGTAGCGGCCGCTGCCGGCCTCGCGAACGCCGAAGTCCGAGAGCTGGACTCCGTCGAGGACGGGAATGTCGCGGTAGGCGCCCGAGAAGCTGCCCGTGAAGTCGAACGGCAGCGCCTCGTGGACGAGCAGGCTGCCATCGTCCTGGAGCCGGACCGAGACGCCGGCGTCGGTGATTTCGTACTCCTTCTCGGAGGTCGGAACCGCCGGGATCACGGCGCTCGCCGCGGCGACGACCGCGATGATCAGAAGCGCGCCGATCAGGCGCAGCAGGAAGCGCTTCACTGATTCTCCGCCGGCCCGAGGTCGACGACCGGCGCGGTGTGGACCTCGGCATCGGCGGTGAAGAACTCGCGGGGGCGGAAGCCGAACGCGCCGGCGACGAGCGACTGCGGGAACACGGCGACCGCTGTGTTGTACGTCTCTACCGTGTCGTTGTAGACGCGACGGGTGATCGAGATCCGCTCCTCGATCGAGTTGAGGTCGCTCTGCAGGGCCGCGAAGTTCGCGCTCGCCTTCAGCTCCGGATAGGCCTCGGCGACGCCGATCAGGTTGCCGATCCCGGCCGCGAGAGTTCCCTCGAGCGGGCCCTGTGCCGCCGGCCCGGTTCCGACGGCGGCGACGGCGGCCCCGCGCGCCTCGGCGGTCCGCTCGAACGTCGCTCGCTCGTGGCCCGCATAACCGGAGACGGCGGCGACGAGGTTCGGGACGAGGTCGTGGCGGAGCTTCAGCGCGACCTCGATCTGCGCCCACGAGTTCTCGCACGCGAACCGCATCCGGACGAGCCGGTTGTAGGTGATCAGGACGAACAGGGCGATCGCGAGGACGACCGCGCCGACGGCGATCAGCAGCATCGGCCTCTCCCTCCGTTCGCGAGCCTCACCGCTTCGCACCCTATCCGCGACCGCGGCGACCGATCGGGGGGTCGCATAGGGTGGCGCGATGAGCGCGAGCACGCCGTCGGCCGGGACCGCGGAGCTGTCAGGCAAGGTCGCCCTCGTGACCGGTGGCGCCGGCGGCCTCGGCTCGGCCGCGGCGCGAGCGCTCGCCGGCGCCGGCGCCGAGGTGGTGATCGCCGACGTGAACGAGGCCGGTGAGGATGTCGCGGAGGAGATCGGCGGCCTGTTCGTCGCCGGCGACATCTCGACGCTGGAGGCGAACCGCGAGCTCGTCGAGGTCGTCCGCCGCGAGCACGGCGGTCTCGACCTCGTCTATCTGAACGCGGGCGTCGCCAGCGGAATC
>DATMCB010000268.1:0-2245 GCA_035558835.1 Solirubrobacterales bacterium | reverse complement strand
TAGAGGGGAAACCTGGATTCGAGCACGTGGCCCGTGCCCGGGCCGCTCAGCTGCCGCCGCCGGTCATCCCCGCCGCCCTTTCGACCGCCGCCTGGGTTTGCTTGGCGAGGCGCTCGACCTGCGCCGGCGGCTCGCGGGCCTCGATCGCGTCGAGGAGATCGCCGAGCGCCTTGGTGGCATCGTCGTAGGCCGCCGGGTCGAGCGCCTCCAGATCGCCGGACTCGGCGGCGAATCCGTCCCGGGCCGCGGTCGCCTGCTGGACGGCGCCCTGATACTGGACCTCGCCGCCGGCCTTGACGCCCTGCGCGTAGTGGTCGGGCACGAGTGCGAGACCGTCGAGCGTCGGCTGGAGGCGAACCTGCAGGTCGGCGACCTGCTCGGCGAGCGAGGGCTCAGGCGCCGTGCTCCTGCCGATCGCGTAGCCGACGCCGCCGCCGACCACCAGCGCCACGACGGCGGCGATCGCCACGACCCGCCAGCCTGAGCCGCCGCTCTGGCGGTAGAGCGACATCAGCGGCAGACCGCCGCGACGGCGATGCCGTCGCTCGCCTCGGCCGCCGCCCGCGCGGCAGCGAGGAGGTCGTCACGGCTGCGCGCGTCGGAGAGGTCGAGGACCTGGCTGCCGCAGGCCATCGTCACCTGGGGAAGCAGCGAGCCGAGCCCGAGGTTCAGCGATGACTCGTCGACGGCGGTCGCGAGATCGTCGACGAAGGCCTCACCCCGACCGCTGACCGCGGCCTTGACCGGCCCCGCGAAGACGACGCCGCCGAGGCGGTCGACGATCGCGGCGCGGCGATCGTCGCCGTCGCCGCCGGTCGCGAAGGCGGAGAAGAGCTCGGTCTCGGCGATCGCCACGACCGCACCGTTGGTCTCGCCGAGCGCCGAAGTCGCGACGCCGCGAAGCTCGGCAGGCCCGAGCGGCGAGCGACCGGCGGCACCGGACTCGAGCGCGACGGCGCCGACGGCCGTCGCGCGGAGGAGTCCGGCCTCGGCGTCGTATGCGGTCTCGACGGTGATCGTTCCCGGCGCCGCGCCGGCCTCGACGCAGGCGAACTCGGCCTCGGCGACGAGCCGGCGACGTTCAACGGGGCCGGTGACCCGGGCGGAGCGCTCGAGCTCGACCCGGATCAGGGTCATCGCGGCGCCGACCGAGGCGAGGACCTCGGCATGGTCGGGCGCCAGGAACCGCTGCCCGTCGCGCCCGCAGAGCTCGGGGACGAGCGCCTCGCCGGCGCCGCCGAGGGCGACGATCGGCGCGTCGGCCGCGACGCCGGAGGAGCGGATCGCCTCGCGGACGGTCACCCCGATCTGATCGAGCGCGGCGTCGAGAGCGGCGCGGGCCATCGCGACGCCGTCGCTTCGGTGCCGCTCGCCGAGCGCCGCGAACGCCGCCAGCGCCGAGTCGCGGGAGGCGGCCGAATGGGCACCTGGCCGAACGACGCCGAGCGCGTTCGCCGCGCAGGTCGCGGTTACCGCGAAGCGCCCGCCCGGGCCCTCGACGATCGCGTAGTCGTCGCGATCGCCGGGCCGCGGTGCGATCGTCGCTGCCCGGCAGCCGGCGAGGTCCGAAGGCGCCGCGAAGCAGGCGTATGGCAGGCCGGCGCCGTGGGCGCTCCGCGGACCGATCCCGCTGACCCCCTTGCGGCCGAGCCGGACCATGCTGCCGCCGGCGACGCCGACCACCCAGCTGTCGATCGAGCGGATCGCCGTCGGCCTCCCCATCACCTTGATCGAGCGCAGCAGCGGCCGGCCGCCGCTGACGACGGAGACGTTGGTGCTCGTGCCACCGACCTCGACGACGACCGCATCGGCGACGCCGACCTGGTGGAGGGCGGCGGCGACCCCCGCCGCCGGGCCCGATCCGACCGTGAACGAGGGACGGCGGCGGAACGCCTCGATGTCCATCGCGCCGGCGTCGCCGCGGAGGACGAGCAGCGGCACGTCGAGGCCCGACTCCTCCATCGCCCGCTCCACCACCCCGGCGGTGCGCTGGATCGCGGGCAGGATCGCCGCGTTGATCGTCGCGCTCACGGTCCGGGTCTCGAGGCCGTAGGCGCCACTGAGCTGGTGGCCGCAGCAGGCGGGCATACCGGCCTCGGCGGCGATGTCGGCGACCCGGAGCTCGTGCTCGGGCGCCTCGACAGCGAAGGCGCCGCTGACCGCGACGGCCTCGCAGCCCGCCCCTGCAAGCTGCTCGACGGCGGCGCGGGCGGCGCCCTCGTCGAGGCCGTGGGTGAGGTCGAGG
>DATMCB010000267.1:0-6207 GCA_035558835.1 Solirubrobacterales bacterium | reverse complement strand
GAGCCGCCGCAGATCGACAACGACATCGAGGACGCGGAGCTCGCCGACGACGAGCCCGCCAGCAAGCCCGGGGAACCCGCCGAGCGCACCCCCTCCTGACCCCTCCGGTGGCGAGCGCCGACCGGGACCGGAGCTGAATCGTGGCGCGGATCAAGGCAGCGAGCTTCGACGACCGGATGACCCTGGTCGAGCACCTCGACGAGCTCCGCAACCGGCTGATCTTCTGCGGCGTCGCCCTCGTCGTCGCCGCGATCGTCTGCTTCTGGCAGAACCACCTGCTGCTCGACATCGCCAACGGGCCGCTCCCCGACGACGTCGAGCCGCTCACCTTCTCGCCCTCGGAACCGTTCATGACGACGCTGACCCTCGTCCTCTACAGCGCCGTCCTCGTAACCCTGCCGATCCTGCTCTATCAGGCCTACGCCTTCATCCTCCCGGCCCTGACCCCGGGCGAGCGGAAGGTCATCCTCCCGGTCCTCCTGATGGTGCCGATCCTGTTCGTGGCCGGCGTCGTCTTCGCCTACTTCGTCGTCGTCCCGGCGGCGATCAAGTTCCTCCTCAACTTCAACGACGATCAGTTCAACATCCAGATCCGCGCCCGCGAGTACTACAGCTTCTTCTCGCTGTCGCTGATCTCGGTCGGCATCCTCTTCCAGATCCCGATCGGAATCCTCGCCGTCACCAAGCTCGGCATCGTCACCCCCGACCAGCTCGCCAAGAACCGCCGCTACGCGATCCTGATCATCGCCGTGCTGGCGATGCTGCTCCCCGGTACCGACCCGATCACGATGCTGCTCTCGATGCTGCCGCTCGTCCTCCTCTTCGAGTTCAGCCTGATCGTCGCGAGGGTCCTCGGAAGGCCCGGGAAGAGCAGGGAAACCGAGGTCGAGCCGGCCGAGCCCCCGGTCGAATCGACCGGCTAGACGGTCCTCTAGGCTCCCCGGCATGCTCTTCGAGCTCGGTGGCAAGAGAAAGCGGCTGATCCAGGCGATCTACATCTGCCTGGCGCTGCTGATGTTCGTCGGCCTGGTCGGCCTCGGGATCGGGAGCAACGTCAGCGGCGGCCTCTTCGACGCGCTCGGGATCGGCGGCGGCAACACGGCGTCGTCGCCGCAGTACGACGCCCAGATCCAGCGCGCCGAGGACACCCTGCGGACCGATCCGAAGAACGAGAAGGCGCTGGTCAGCCTCGCCCGCACCCACTTCCTCGCCGGCCAGTCGGCGACCGGCACCGACGACCAGGGCCGGATCACCTACACCGACGAGACGCTGACCGACTACCGGGACGCCACCGCCGCCTGGGAGCGCTACCTGGCCACGAAGCCGAAGCAGCCCGACGACGGTGTCGCGTCGCTGATGCTCCAGGCGTATACGGCGCTCGCCGGCTCCGATCCGGCGCGGATCCAGCAGGATGTCGATCAGGCGTTCAAGGCGGCGCAGATCGTCGCCGACGCCCGCCCGAGCTTCGGCAGCTACCTGCAGCTCGCCACCTACGCCTACTACGCCGGCGACGAGAAGGCCGGCGCCGAGGCGGAGAAGAAGGCACTCGCCGAGGCGCCCGACTCGACGTCGAGGAACCAGGCCAAGGCGCAGGTCAAGCAGGCGAAGGCGCAGGGCGCCGCGATCCAGAAGGCGATCAAGCAGAGCGCCCCCGACCAGAGCCAGCTCGAGAACCCGCTCGGCGGCCTCGGCGGCACCCAGGCACCGCTTCCGAGCGGCGGCTGAGCGGCCTTCCGGCAGCCGCAGTCGTGCGCATCACGCGCCCGGCCGCTCTCGCTACCATCACCGGCCCGGGCGATTAGCTCAGTTGGTAGAGCAGGAGACTCTTAATCTCAAGGTCGTAGGTTCGAGCCCTACATCGCCCACTCAGACACGCTCCCATCCGCTTCCGCCTGCGGCTTCGCACGGTCCGCCGGGATGGGCGAGGACGCGGGCGCCGGCGAGGTCGAGCGCGATCGTTGCCAGCGTCGCCGCCGGCTCGGCTTCACCGGTGTCTTCGGGATGGCAGCAGATGCCCGCGTCGTGGTCGATCAGGGCGCCGGCCTGGCTCGTCGGATCGGCGGCGGCGGCGAGCCGGCCGGCCCGCTCGGCCAGCATCGCAAGCCGCTCCCGCGTCGTCGAACCCGCCTCAGCGTCTGCTTCGTCCGCGGCCAGCCCCGGGTCTAGGAAGTGGTTGGTGTGGAGGAGCATGCCGTCGGCGCCGGGAGCGATCACCCCGACGCCCGCCGGCGAGAGCTCGAGCGCGCAGGCGCCGGACCGCGCCCCGTCCCAGGCGACGACGGTGAGGACGGTCGACGCGGAGACCGTCGCCGAGCGGGCGATCGCAGTCGCCTCCGCGATCGTCGCCGCCTCGTCGAGGATCCGCCGCGCAACGACGTGGACCGGCACCCCGGCGCCCCGGCCGTCGTCGCGGTGGTGGAGGATGTTGAAGTGGAGGCCGAGGCCGGCGTCGTTGACGCCGATCTTGCCGACGATGCCGAACTCGGTGAACAGGTGGACGGTCCGGCCGTCCCCGGTCGCGACGGTCAGCAGGAGCATGTTGTCGCGCAGCGCCTCGTACCAGTCCCAGGTCTGAATCGTGCGGGGAGGCCCGCCGCCGGGCGCGGCGAGGACGAACGTCGAGCACTCGCCGATGGTCGTCGCACCCGCTGCTGCCAGGACTTCGGTACGGGCGTTGAGCGCGGCCACGCGCCAGGGCTCGAGCCCTGCTCCGGCCGCGATCCCGTCGATCTCCTCGGCCAGCGCCGGCGCCCACGACCGCGTCTGATCGAGCGAGCACTCAGCGACTTCGCGCTGCAGGCCAGGGCTCGCTCCCGCCGCCGCGAAAAGCCGCTCGTAGCCCTCCCAGCCGGCGGTGATCCGCTCCCGCCAGGCGGCCCCGATCGCGGTCCCGCGGGAGCGCGGCCCCCGTTCGTCGATCCGCCCGCTCGGGATCAACCGGCGGTCCCGGCCCCGAACCCCTGGCGCCAGGAGGGGATCGACGGCGTCCAGCCGAGCTCGGCCTTCGCCTTCGCGTTCGTGGCGCCGCGGAGGTCGGTCATGAACGCGATCCCGTAGGCGCCGGCCATCGGCCGCGCCAGCCAGGCGGGGATCCGCCGAGGCTTGCGGCCGCCGCGGGCGGCTGCGAGGACCGGCAGCCACTCGTCGACCGTGGCCGGCTCGTCGTCGACGATGTTGAAGACGCCACGGGCGTCGCTCGCGATCGCTGCGACGACGGCGCTGCCGGCGTCGTCGGCATGGACGAACGAGAAGGTCGAGCTGCGGCCGTGACGGTGGAGGATCGGCAGCCGGCCACGGGCGGCGAGACGGCCGAAGCCGCCGTCGGCGGCGAACATCGTCCCCGGCCCGTAGAGCTGGCCGAAGCGGAGGACCGTGCCGTCCGCCTGCAGCGTCAGCCGCTCGAGCTCGGCGATCGGTTGCGCCGCCATGGTCAGCGGGTCGCCGGGATCGTCGCGGAGCGGCACATCCTCGCCGGCGGGGCCCTCTCCGGGGCGGTTGACGAAGGCGATGCTCTGCGAGACGAGCCGGGCGCCGCCACCGGCCTTGGCCGCGTCGAGGAGGATCCGCGTGCCCTCGGTCCGGAGCCGGTTCGTCGCCGCGAACTGGGCGGCGACGTCACCGCGGCCGGCCTCGGTCGGGATCTCGGTCGCGAGGTGGACGATCGCCTCCGGGCGCCAGTCGGCGGCGAGCGCGAGCACGGCGTCCCGATCGAGCAGGTCGAGCGCGACGACGTCCTGCTGCCCGTCCGGGTGCCGGGCGAAGCCGCGGACCTCGTGGCCGGCGGCCCGGAGCTGCGGCATCGTCGCACGGCCCAGCACCCCGGTGGCGCCGGCGACGATCACGCGCATGGGCTTACCTCCGCGCCTCGCCCGACATCTGGTAGCTCACGTACCAGGCGAGATGGCGCGCCGCGGCGACCCCCGCGACGGCCGGCACAAGGCAGTGCCCGAGTAGGCGCTTCATTAGGGAAAGTTTACCCTCAGGAGCCGTCGCTGAACCGGTCGCGCCGCCGCCGCTGCCTAGACTGGCCGCCATGAAGCTCGGAATCGCCGGCCTCGGGTACGTCGGCCTGCCGCTCGCCGCCGCCTTCGCCCGCGCCGGCCACGACGTCGCGGGCTACGACCCCGATCGCGGCCGCGTCGAGCGCCTCGCCCGCGGCGAGAGCGACATCGAGGACGTCCCCTCCGAGGAGCTCCGCCAGATCGCGGATCGCTTCTCGGCATCGACCGATCCGGCCGTCCTCGGCGACTGCGAGTCGATCCTGATCTGCGTGCCGACGCCGCTGCTCGCCGAGCGTGAGCCCAACCTGGCCTACGTGATCGAGGCGACGGAGACGATCGCCTCGATCCTCCGCGAGGGCCAGCTCGTCGTCCTCGAGTCGACGACCTACCCGGGAACGACCCGGGAGGAGCTCCTGCCGAGGCTCGAGCGCAGCGGCCTCATGGTCGGTGAGGGGTTCTTCCTCGCCTACTCGCCGGAGCGGATCGATCCCGGCCGCAGCAACCACACGATCGCGACGACGCCGAAGGTTGTCGGCGGGATCACGCCGGCCTGCCTCGAACGCGCCGAGCGGCTCTACGCGGAGATCTGCGACGAGATCGTCCCCGTCTCCTCGCCGGAGGCGGCCGAGCTCTCGAAGCTCCTCGAGAACATCTTCCGCTCGGTCAACATCGCGCTCGTCAACGAGCTCGCTCAGCTCACCGACCGGCTCGGGATCGACATCTGGGAGGTCGTCGACGCCGCCGCGAGCAAGCCGTTCGGCTTCATGCGGTTCGAGCCGGGGCCGGGGATGGGCGGCCACTGCCTGCCGGTCGATCCCTTCTACCTCGCCTACAAGGCCCGCCAGCACGACTTCGCCACCGAGTTCGTCGAGCTCGCCGGCAAGATCAACCAGTCGCATCCGCTGTTCTGCGTCAGCAAGATCCAGCGCGCGCTCAACGACCGCCAGAAGTCGGTCAAGGGCTCGCGGGTGCTGATCGTCGGCATCGCCTACAAATCCGGCGTCGCCGACCTCCGCGAGTCGCCGGCGCTGAAGATCATCGATCACCTCCGCGAGCTCGGCGCGGTCGTCTCCTACCACGACCCCCACGTTCCGACGCTTCCCGAGAAGGAGCTCGAGTCGGTCGACCTCGCGGAGGCCGTGGCGGCGGCGGATGCGGTCGCGATCGTCACCGCCCATGACGGCATCGACTACCCGGCCCTGGTCGAAGCCGCCGCGCTCGTCATCGACTTCCGCGGCGTCACCCGCGAGCTCGCCGCCGACAACGTCGTCCTGCTCTGACGTGCTCCGGCGCCGCAACCAGCTGCGCGCCTTCGAGGACCGGCTGACTCGCGTCCTCGCGCCGATCGCCGTCGTCACGACCGGGGCGGTCCTGCTCGGCGAGGGGATCCGCCGGTACCGCGGCCGGGTCGCCGCCCGCCGGCCCGAAGACACCCACATCCTGCCCCGCGCCGAGTCGCCGGCGGAGGCACTCGAACTGGCCGGGCTCGCCTCCCAGGACACGGTCCGCGTCGCCGTCACCGGCTACCGGTCGGCATCGCGGGCCGAGACCGCGATCTTCAACATGTTCGCGGGCTTCGTCGGCGCCTCCCTGTTCGTGCGCGTCTCGACGCTCGGGATCCGCGAGGGCTGGTGGCGAGGGAACGTCCGCCTCGGCGGCCGCCACATCCATCACTTCGTCCCCGGGATCCTGATCGCGTTCGGTTCCGGCGCCGCGGCCCTGATCAGCGAGAGCGAGGGCGTCGAGACGACGCTCGCGGTGCCGTTCGGCGCCGGCGTCGGGCTGACCTTCGACGAGGCGGCGCTGCTGCTCGACCTCCGCGACGTCTACTGGAGTCGCGAGGGCATCGTCAGCGTCCAGGTGACGCTCGCCGTCGCCTCGTTCGTCGGCGCCGTCCTCGTCGGGATGCGGATGCTGCGCCGCGGCGAGGCCCGCGCCGGCGACCAGGGCCGGATCCCGGCCTAGGCATTCAGCGGGTGGCAGCTCGCGGCGCTAACTGAGCCGCAATCTGCCAACGGCCCCCCAGCGGCCCGCTCAGCGCTGGCCGAAGCCGCCGGCGACCACCTCGCCGGCTGCGACCGTCGCTGCGACCAGCGGCACGCCGGGGCGGTAGACGAGGTCCGAGTAGCTCGCCGCGTCGAGCAGGCAGGCGTCGGCGCGGGCACCGGGGGAGAGGCGACCGACGTCATCGCGCCGCAGCGCCCGG
>DATMCB010000266.1:0-2345 GCA_035558835.1 Solirubrobacterales bacterium | reverse complement strand
CGGAGACGCCCTCGACGCCGGGTCGGAGCGCACAGATGCCGCGAACGTTGAGCTGGATCTCGACGCCGGCCTGCGACGCCCGGTAGAGCGCCCGGATCGTGCGCGGGTCGAGCAGCGAGTTCATCTTCATCCTGATCCGCGCCGGCCGGGCGGGGGTGTGCGCCTCGATCGTCCGGTCGATCTCGGCGAGCAGGCCCTCGGAGAGGTTGAACGGCGCGATCAGCGCCTTCCGGTAGTTCTGCGGTCGCGCGTAGCCGGTCAGGTAGTTGAACATCTCGGCGATGTCGGAGCAGATCTCGGGATCGGTCGTGAACAGCCCGAGGTCGGTGTAGAGGCCGGCCGTCTTCGGGTTGTAGTTGCCGGTGCCGATGTGGGCGTAGTTGCGGACGCCGTCGCCCTCGCGCCGGGCGATCAGCACGCACTTCGCGTGAGTCTTCAGTGCCGGGATCCCGTAGACGACGTGGACTCCCGCCTGCTCGAGCTTCTTCGCCCAGCGGATGTTGGCCTGCTCGTCGAAGCGCGCCTTCAGCTCCACCATGCAGACCGCCTGCTTGCCGAGCTCCGAGGCCGTGATCAGCGCCGGCACGAGCGGCGAGTCGTCGCTCGTCCGGTAGACGGTCTGCTTGATCGCGAGCACGTCGGGATCGTTGACGGCCTGATCGACGAACGCCTCGACCGAGCTCTGGAACGAGTCGTAGGGATGGTGGACGAAGATGTCGCCCTCGCGGATCGCCGCGAACAGGTCGGTCGACTGCCCCTCCGGCGACTGCAGCCGGGTCTGGGTGACCGGCGAGAACGGCGGGTAGCGGAGCTCGTCGAAGCCGGAGACGCCGGCGACGTCGAAGAGGTCGTCCAGGCCGATCCAGCCGACGTCGTAGACCTGATCGGCGCCGATCCCGAGCAGTGAGACCAGCCGCTCGCGCAGCCGTGGCTCGAGGTCGCCGTACAGCTCGAGCCTGATCACCTCGCCGAAGCGGCGCCGCCGGATCTCCTCCTCGACCGCCCGGCGGACGTCGTCGGCCTCGTCGGAGACGTCGTAGTCGGTATCGCGGGTGACCCGGAACAGCGCGTGGCCGAGCACCTCCATCCCCGGGAACAGTGCCTCGAGGTTGTGTGAGATGACGTCCTCGAGCGCCACGAACGTGTTGCCGTCGCCGATCGGCAGGAAGCGCCTGAGCAGCTCCTTCGGCACCTTGACGCGGGCGATGACCTCGGTGTCCTGGACCGGATCGCGGAGAACGACGAGCAGGCTCAGCGAAAGGTTCGAGATGTAGGGGAACGGGCGGCCGACGCCGAAGACGAGCGGCGTCAGCGCCGGAAAGACGCGGCTGTCGAACAACTCGCCGATCTCGTCGAGCTCCTCGGCGGTCGCGTCGGGATAGTTGAGGATCCGGATCCCGCGCTCCGCGAGCGCCGGCAGGATCTCGTCGCCGAGCGTGCGCTCGATCCGCGCTCGCTGCGCGATCGCCCGCTCGCGAAGCGCGGCGAGGACCTCGACGGGAGGGATCCCGTCGGCGCCGCCGGCGGCCAGCGAGGCGACGATCTTGTCGTGGACCCCGGCCACGCGGACCATGTAGAACTCGTCGAGGTTGCTCTCGTAGATCGCGCAGAACTTGAGGCGCTCGAGCAACGGCAGGCTGGTGTCCTCGGCGAGCTGGAGGACGCGATCGTTGAAGTCCATCCACGAGAGCTCGCGGTTGAAGTAGAGCCACGAGTCCTCGAGGTTGATCCGCTCGCCGGCGACGACCGGAACGGCGGCCACGTCGTCGCTCGAGGCGCCGATCTCTGCACCGTTGGCCGCGGCTGCGTCGCGTTCGATCTCGAGCTCGCTCACCGCCTCAACTGTAGAGCGCGGGGGGCCGCGGCGGAGCAGCGGAGCCCGAACCTGATAGCAGGCTGTCGATCTCATCGGCGGCGCCGGTCCGAGCAAGCCCGTAGCCGTCGGCGAGCTGGCCCAGCGAGCGGTTCCAGGTCCGCCGCCGGGCCGCCGCGAGCCCGCCGCCGGCGAGCCGGTCACGGAGCGGGCGGTTCTCCGCCAGCCGGACGAGCTTCGCCGCCAGCTCGCGCGGATCGGGCTCGGCGAGGAGGCCGCTTCGGCCGTGCTCGATCAGATCCGCCGGCCCGCCCGCTGCGACCGCGACGACCGGCACGCCGCTCGCCTGCGCCTCGACGACGACCTGCCCATAGGTATCGGTCTGCGAGGTGAACAGGAATGCATCGGCGTCGGCGTAGGCCGTCGCCAGCTCGTCGCCATCGAGCCAGCCGCGGTGAACGACGGCGTCTCCGAGCCGTTCGCGGAGGACCTCCGACTCGGGCCCGTCGCCGGCGAGGACGAGGCAGAAGCG
>DATMCB010000265.1:0-15531 GCA_035558835.1 Solirubrobacterales bacterium | reverse complement strand
CGCTGCCGCCGGGCGCCCCCGACGTCGCGCTGCGTTTCGGCGGCGTCGAGCTCCCCGCCGGCGGAGCGGCCGCCGATCCGCCCTGGGCGGAGCATTACGGCGCCCGGATCGAGGCGCTCGCCGCCGAGGCGAGCGATGCCGGGCGGCTCGACGCTCGCGCGGCCGCCGCGATTGCGACCGTTGTCGAGCGGATCTCCGAGTTGGCGGGTCCCGACGAGCCGCCGGCGCGGGTCCACGGCGACCTCTGGAGCGGCAACGTCCTCGCCGCCGCCGACGGACGGCCGTGGCTGATCGACCCAGCCGCGCATGGCGCCCACCGCGAGATCGACCTCGCGATGCTGAGGCTGTTCGGCTCGGTCCCGGCCCGGACGCTCGCCGCCTACGAGGAGGTCCGGCCGCTCGCGCCCGGACACGAGGAGCGGGTGTCGCTCTGGCAGATCCAGCCGCTGCTCGTCCACGCGATCCTGTTCGGCGGCGGCTACGGTGCCGCCGCCGGCCGCGCCGCCGGCCGTTACGCCTGAGCGATGCCCATCCAGATGATCTAGGTTCGTCGCCGTGACGCGCGAGGAGCTGCGGCGGCGGGTGATCGAAGGGCTCGAGATCGAGGTGTCCCTGTTCGGAGGCTGCTCGGGCGAAACGTCGGTCGCCCGCTTGCCGGGGGTGCTCGCATCGGTCTCGCCGCCGACCGCCGATCGCTCGATCTTCAACTCGGTGACCGCGAGCGGCCCGGACGCCCTCGCGACCGCCGCCGACGACCTCGGCGCCATCTACCGCGAGGCGGGCGTCCGCGCCTGGACCGTCTGTGTCCCCGACGACGACCGCCGCAGCGCCGAGCTCCTCGCCGCCCGCGGCCACGTCCTCGACGGCGCACCGCGGGCGATGGCGCTGGAGCTGAGTGACCTGAGGCCGGTCGAGCTTCCCGCCGGCGTCGAGCTCGTCCCCGGTGCGATGGCGACGATCGGCGCCATCAACGACCGCGCTTACGGCATCGAGGGCCCCGGTTGGGCCACCGCGATGATCGACGAGCCGGACCTCGCCATGGAATCGGCGATCGCCGTCGCCGACGGCGAGCCGGTCGCTTGCGCGCTCGTCCTCGACCACGGCGACGACGCCTGCGTCAGCGCCGTCGCAACGCTTCCCGGGCATCGCGGCCGCGGCCTCGCCGGCGCGATCGTCTCGCGGCTCCTCGCTTCGGCCGCCGAGCGCGGCATCCGGACCGGCAGCCTCCAGGCGAGCCGCGCGGGCGCCCCGATCTACGCGCGGCTCGGTTTCGAGGACGTCGGATTCTTCGAGCTCTGGGAGCGGCGCGACGGGGCGTCGGGGTGATGCCAGACTTCCCCGGGTGGACCTGAACCGACTCGACGAGCTCCTCGCCGCCCGCGGCGAGCCCGCGTTCCGCTCCCGCCAGGTCTGGGAGTGGCTGGCCGGCGGCGCCCGCACCTATGCGGAGATGACGAACCTGCCGCAGTCGCTCCGCGACGAGCTCGAGGATGCGCTGCCGCTCTCCACGCTCGTGACGGCCCACGAGGTCAAGTCCGTCGATGGCACCCGCAAGGCGCTGTTCGAGACCGGCGATGGCCGGCCGATCGAGGCCGTGCTGATGAGCTACCGCGACGGCCGCCGCTCGATCTGCCTCTCGAGCCAGTCGGGCTGTCCGCTCACCTGCAACTTCTGCGCGACCGGCCGGATGGCATTCGGCCGCAACCTGACCGAGTCGGAGATCCTCGACCAGGCGCTGCACTTCCGCCGCCGCGGCCCGGTCGATCACGCGGTCTTCATGGGCATGGGCGAGCCGCTGATGAACCTCGATGCCGTGCTCGCCGCCTGCGAGCGCCTCCCCGCGATCGGCATCTCGACCGCCCACACGACGATCTCCACGGTCGGCTGGGTCCCGGGCATCGAGCGCCTCGCCGGTGACGGCCCGCGGGTCCGGCTGGCGCTGTCGCTCCACGCCGCCGAGGGAGACGTGCGCAGCGGCCTGATGCCGGTCAACGACCGCTATCCGATCGCCGAGGTGATCGAGGCCTGCCTCCGCTGGCGCGAGGCCCGCAACCGCCGCGTCTACGTCGAGTACCTGATGCTCGCCGGCGTCAACGACGATCCCGACCAGGCCGTCGTCCTCAGCGAGGTCCTGAAGCCGCACGAGGCCTTCAAGGTCAACCTGATCCCCTTCAACCCGACTCCCGGCGAGTTCACCGGCAGCTCACCCGAAGCGATCGAGGCCTTCCGCGCCACCCTCGTCGCCCACGGCGTTCCAGCCACGGTCCGCCTCACCCGAGGGCGCGACATCCAGGCCGCCTGCGGCCAGCTGGCGGTCCAGCGCGCCGCGTGACGGGCGGTACACCCCGCGACAGGACCCGCGGCGGCCGGGCGCCTCAGCCGAACTCGATGCGCTCGATGACCTGCGGCTCGACCGGGCGGTCGCCGGGGCCGGTCTCGGTGCCCTCGATCGCGTCGACCGTCTCCATCCCGGAGACGACGCGGCCGAAGACCGTGTGCTTGCCGTTCAGCCACGGGGCCTCGTCGACGGTGACGATGAAGAACTGCGAGCCGTTCGTGTTCGGGCCGGCATTTGCCATCGCGAGCGCGCCGCGCTCGACCTTGTGGTCGTTGAACTCGTCCTCGAACGTGTAGCCGGGGCCGCCGGTCCCGGTGCCCTCCGGGCAGCCGCCCTGGATCATGAAGTCGGGAATCACCCGATGGAAGATCAGGTCGTCGTAGAAGCCCTCCGAGGCGAGCTTGCGGAAGTTCTCGACCGTCTTCGGAGCGTCCTCGTCGTGGAGCTCGAGCTCGATCGGACCGGCGTTGGTGTGCATGGTTGCGCGTGACATGGCCGCAACAGTAGATGACTGGGTCCGGGCGCCCGGCGCCGCATCCGGCCGGCCCGCGACTTTTTCGCCTGTGCGATGTTGGAGGCTCAGGGCACGTTGACCTCCGGACCGAAAACCGCGGTAGGAAGCGGGCGGCGGGCGGCCGCCATCGCTGCCTGCCTCCTTGCGACGCTCGTCCTGCTCGCCGGCGGCGGCGAGCGTGCCGGCGCGGCGAAGGGCGGCGGGAAGCCGCCGAACATCGTCGTCATCGTCACCGACGATCAGGCGCGCTCGACGATGTCGCCGGAAGTGATGCCGAACCTCTACTCGCGGCTGATCGCCGACGGCACGTCGTTCTCCGACTTCGTCGTGACGACGCCGCTCTGCTGCCCGTCCCGAGCCGCCTACATGACCGGCCAGTACGGCCACAACAACGGCGTCCTCAGGAACTTCTACCCGGATCTGCGCCAGAAGCGCCAGGTCCTCGCCTCGTGGCTCGGGCGGCGCGGCTACCGGACCGCCCACGTCGGCAAGTTCCTCAACGGGTACGAGGAGCAGGACAAGCCCCAGACCGTCGCCCCGGGCTGGGATCTCTGGTTCACCCAGCTCGAGAAGCGCAAGTACTACGACTGGAAGGCATCGCTGAACGGCGACGTGGTCCGCTATGGCGACGGTGATCGCGACAACGTCACCACCGTGACCTCGCGCTACGCGACCCGGTGGGCGTCGCGGCTCGCGGGCCAGAAGGATCCCTTCTTCCTCCAGGTCGACTACTACGCGCCCCACGGGGCGCCCGGTCGCGACGACGGGAACTGCCTCGGGGCCCCGAAGCCCGAGCCCGAGGACATCGACCGGTTCGAGAACGTCCCGCTGCCGAGGCCCCCGAGCTTCAACCAGGACGATGTCTCCGAGATGCCGTCCTTCATCCGCAACAAGCCGAAGCTGACCGCCGACGACATCGCGAAGACCACCGAGCACTACCGCTGCTCGATCGAGTCGCTGTACGGCGTCGATCGCGGGATCGGTCAGATCTGGGACGCGATCGGAGCCCAGGGGGAGCTCAACCGGACCGTCTTCGTCTTCACCTCCGACAACGGCTACTTCTTCGGCGAGCACCGGATTCCGAAGGGGAAGCCGTACCCGTACGAGGAGAACATCCACATGCCACTGACGGTCAGGGTGCCGCCGCGTTATCGCGACGGCGCCGCGCTCGTCCCGACCTCGAACGCACCGGTCGCCAACATCGACGTCGCGCCGACGCTGCTCGAGCTCGCCGATGCCGAACCATGCCTGCGAGGGAACCGCTGCCGGACTCTCGACGGGCGCTCGCTGATGCCGCTCATCGATGGCGAGGGCCGATTCCCGGAGACCCGGGGGATCGCCCTCGAGCGCTCGAGCTGCGACTTCCGCGGCGTCCGCTGGGACGAGAAGCTCTACATCTCCTACTCGGTCGCCGGCACATCCGGCTGCGTCCCCGGGGAGGCGGAGATGTACGACGTCCGCGCCGACCCGTTCCAGCTCCACGATCTGCTGCCGACCGCCTCGGGCTCCCCGAACGACGAGCTGCGTCGCAAGCTGGCCAGGAAGATGCGCCGGCTCGGGACCTGCACGGGGATTCGCGGTCGCGACCCGAGGCCGCCCCCCGGATTCCACTTCTGCGAGTGACGCCGGGACCGGCGCCTGCGCCGCCGTCGCGGGGTAGGCTGGATCGGCCTTGGGAGAGGGAGGATCGATCCGTCCGCGCGTTCGCGGCGCCCGGCTGCGGGCAGCGGCCGTTGCGCTCGCCACGCTTGCGGCGACGGCACTGCTCGCATCGAGCGCCGCAGCCGAGTTCCCCTACAGCCGCAACGCGACCCCGACCGGCTTCGACGACCTCTGGCTGAACGCCGGCCAGGTGCCGAGCGACCTCGGCGGCAACACCTTCAAGTTCGCGGCGACCCCCGATCCGGCGAACACGACCAACAATGCGAGCCCGGTCGAGCTCGGCGGCGTCCGAGGCGCCCACGTCGTCGACGCCGATGCCGCTGCCCAGACCGCCTTCCGGGCGACGACCGGCCGTCCCGACGTGACGATCGCGATCCTCGACTCGGGGATCAAGTGGAACGACGCCGGCGCGATGAGCGATCTCCGCAAGAAGACGCGGATCAGCACCGGCGAGGCGCCGAAGCCGCGCAACGACGGGCTCGCGACGGCGAACGAGCCCGGCGAGGACTGCAGCGGCAGCGGTCCCTACAGCCACGCCGGCGAGTGGGACCTGAACGGCGACGGCGTCTTCAACCTGATCGACTACTCCTGCGACGACCGGGTCCAGGCGGACACGCCGAAGGGCGTCGGGCCGCCGGGGATGTTCGAGCCTCAGGACCTGCTGATCGCGTTCAGCGACGGGGTCGACGACGACGGCAACGGCTACGTCGACGACCTCGTCGGCTGGGACTTCCTCGACGACGACAACGACCCGTTCGACGACGTCCAGTACGGCCACGGGACCGGTGAGGCGAGGGACTCGACCGCGGAGGCGGACAACGGCGGCGACGTCGGCTCCTGCCCGAACTGCATGGCCGTCTACCTGCGCGTCGGCGACAGCTTCGTCGCCGACGTCAACCGGTTCGGCGCCGCCGTCACCTACGCCACCGACAACGACGTCCAGATCGTCCAGGAGGCACTCGGCACGCTCAACAACTCGAGCCTCGCCCGGCAGGCCGTCGACTACGCCTATCGCCACGGCGTCACCGTGCTGGCCTCGGCCGCCGACGAGGCGGCCCAGCACAACAACTGGCCCTCGAGCCTGCCGCACGTGATCGTCGCCAACTCGGTCACCGACGGCGACGGCGCGGTCCCGAACGAGTCGTACCTCGCCTTCAACGGCTGCACCAACTTCGGCGCCAAGATCACGGTCGCGATCCCGAGCACCTCCTGCTCGTCGAACGCGGTCGGCCTCGCCGCCGGCTACGCGGGGCTGATCTACAGCGCCGCGCTGAACGCAGCGGACGCCGGCGCTCTCGACCCCTATCCGGACCGCTCCCAGTGCGAGCTGGTCGGGGGCGACCGGTGCCCGATCACTCCGAACGAGATCCGCCAGCTCCTCGCCTCGGGAAGCATCGACGGGACGCCGCAGGCCGACGACGTCGATTTCGCCGGCGCCCCGCCGGGCTCGGCGAACGAGCCGTCCTGCTCGCCGACGCCGCTGCCGGACTGCACGAGCCCCTACGGGCCCGGCGGCGATCTGCTCGACCAGGTGAAGGCGAACCGCCAGGTATTCGGGGCGCCGGTGCCGTCGACGAGCTACCCGGCACGCAAGGGCTTCGACCAGTTCTACGGCTACGGGCGGGCGAACACGAACCGGGCCGTCAAGGCGGTCGTCGACGATCCGGCGGCTCCGGGCCCGGCCGAGCTGCCGCCCGAGGCCGAGATCACCGGCCCCGGCTGGTTCGCCGAGATCGACCCGATGCAGGCCTCGATCGACGTCTCCGGCACGGTCTTCGCGCGCGGCGATCCGTATCGCTGCCGCCTCTACGTGGCCCCGGGCCAGTACCCGAACAACGCGACGACGACCGACACTCCGCCGGGCGACTTCGCGCCGCTCTCGAACGGCTGGTGCGACGGCTCGACCGTCCACGCTGGCGCCGACGCGGCGAGTGCCCACGACGGCGTCATCGGCTCGATCGACGTCGCTGCGCTGCGTCAGCGCTTCCCCGCCGGGACCGACTTCAGCGGGCCGATCCCATCCGCCTCGGCCGCGACCGGCAACGGCCGGCCGTTCTTCGCGCCTCATGCCTTCACGTTCAAGGTCGTGGTCACGCCGACGACCGGCACGGCGCGGACCGGCGCGGACCAGCGGACGGCCTGGCTGCATCACGACAGCGACCTCCTGAACGGATTCCCGCGGACGATCGGCGCCGGCGGGCAGGTCGGCGGACCCGGGTCGGTCCCGACCTCGGACGGCGCCTCTTCGCCCGCCTTCGCCGACCTCGACGGCGACAATCGCAACGAGCTCGTCTTCGCCGACTCCGACGGCTTCGTCCACGCGATCGGCCCGGACGGCGCCGAGCTGCCCGGCTGGCCGGTCCGGGGCGACGAGCCCGGGTTCGTCGCCGGCCACGATTCCTCGCCCGCCTACTCGAACGGGGTCGGCACCGATCTCGGCGGCGCCTTCCTCGGCGCGGTGGCGGCCGGCGACACCGACGGCGACGGGATCCCCGAGGTCTATGCGGCCGACGCCGAGGGCAAGCTCTACGGCTGGAGCGCCGACGGCCGGCGCGTTTTCACCGAGCAGTCGAACCCGGACTGGTCGGGGCGGCCGCTGACTCCGTTCGTGAACGTCCGCGACGGCAAGGCGAACCGGACCCAGCACGGCTTCTTCGGTGCTCCGGTGATCGCCGATCTCGACGGCGACGGCAGCCAGGAGGTCATCGCCGCCGCGATGGACCGCCACGTCTACGCCTGGAGCGGCCACGACGCCGATCCGAACGCGCCGGGCGGGGCGGCGCCGGCGCGCGGCTACCCGGTCCTCGTCGTCGATCCCGCCAAGGTCGACGCGGTCGATCCGGACACCCATGCCGTCGCCTACGACCCCGGCGCCGGCGCGTTCATGCAGGGCGCGATCGTCGACACCCCTGCCGTCGGCGACATCACCGGCGACGGCGTGCCCGAGGTCGTCGTCGGCACCAACGAGGAGTACGACGAGCCGCTCAACCTCGGCAACCCCGGTGGGCTCGGACTGCTGATCGGCGCCGGCCTCGTCGACCCCGGCAACTCACGGGTCTTCGCGCTGCGGGCGAGCGGCGGTGGCGACGCCGACCCGCTGCCGACCGACGCGCTCGTGCCCGGCTGGCCGTTCCCGGTCGGGATGCTGCTCACCGAGACGCTGCCGATCGTCGGCGAGGGGATCGCCGGCCCGCCCGTGATCGGGCCGGTCGACTGCCCGAGCGGCGGCGCCGGCAGCAAGGTGGGGACGGCGACCGCCGCCGGACCCGCCTACGTGATCAACGGCGACGGCACCTCCTGCTACGGGGCAACGTCGGGGAACGCGAACGCGCTCTCACCCGACTTCGGCGGCGCCGCCCACGCGACCGACACGCCGCTGATCCCGGCGCTCGGCAATCCGGCGTTCGGAGCCGCGGGCGGAGCGGGCGCTGACGATCCGGCCTTCATCATGGGCGCGATCGGCCTCTTCAAGGCGCTCGACCTCCAGGTCGTCGACTACCAGAGCGGCCAGGATCTGCTCGGCGTCTGGGACCCGGCGAGCGGCGGCTTCAGTGCCGGCTTCCCGGCGACCGTCAACGACCTCCAGCTGCTCACCGGCCCGGCCGTCGCCGACATCGACGGGCAGGACGGTGAGGAGGTGCTGACCGGAAGCTCGAGCCAGGACCTGGTCGCCTACGGGCCGTCCGGCACGGAGGCCGCCGGCTGGCCGAAGCTGACGACCGACTGGACGGTGGCGACGCCGCTGATCGGCAGCTTCGGGACCGTGGACACGAAGAACTCGGCCCGGAAGGTCGTCGTCGGGATCACCCGCTCCGGCTACATCCACGCCTATCGCACCGATGCACCGGCCTGCTCGCCGTCCTCGTCGCCACGCTTCCACCACGACAACGCCAACTCCGGCGACTACTCACGCGATGCCGTGCTTCCCGGCGCGCCGACGAACCTGAAGGCCAAGGGCGGTGAGCTGACGTTCACCGCGCCCGGCGACGACCTGCTCTGCGGCACCGCCGACCACTACGAGCTGGCGACCGCGAAGAAGCCGATCGACGAGGCTTCCTTCGCGGACGCCAAGCCGCTCGACGGCGCGCCGACGCCGAAGCCCGCGGGCGGGAAGCAGAAGCTCGACGTTCCCGCCGGGTCGAAGGGCTGGATCGCGCTCCGCGCGGTCGACGAGCAGGGCAACGTCGGCCGGGTCGCGACCGTGAAGGCGAAGGCGAAGAAGCCCGGCAAGGCAAGACGCTGCTCGAACCCGATCCACGGCACCGGCGCCCCCGATCGCCTCGACGGGACCGGCGGCGGCGACGAGATCACCGGCCGCGGCGGCCGTGACCGCGTCGACGGCCGTGGCGGCGCCGACTGCGTCAAGGGCGGCAAGCGCGGCGACCGGCTGCGTGGCGGCCAGGGTCGCGACCGGCTCTCCGGCGGCGCCGGACGCGACCGGATCGACGCCGCCGACGGACGCCGCGACCGCGTCCGCTGCGGCCCCGGCCGCGACCGGGTCATCGCCGACCGCAAGGACCGCGTGGCCGGCGACTGCGAGCGGGTCAGGCTCGACTAGCCGCGGTTCGCGGCCTGTTCGAGCAGCATCCGCATCTCCGCCGGCTCGCCCGACATCGGCTCGGAGTGGCCGGCGGCGACGATCCGCGGCTCGAGCGCCGCGAGCTTGCGGAGGCTCTCGATCGCCTGCTCGTGGTCCTGGTTGAAGACCCGGTTCGGAACGTTCGCCCAATCGACCGGCTTGAATTTCATCGAGTCGACGAAGTAGGTCGTGTCGCTGACGAGCGCGAGCCGATCGCTCTCGCGCCACAGCCCGATCAGACCGGGCGCGTGGCCGGGGAAGTGCTTGACGACGAACCCGGCGATCTCGTCGCCCTCGCTGACGGTCTCGGTCACCTTCGCGGGCCCGCCGTCCCAGTGCCTGAGCAGGGTCGGATAGATGGCCCGGGGGAAGCGGTAGGGAATGCGATCGAGCTGGAAGTAGTGCCAGCCGCCGTCGCCCTCGACGTCGGCCCGCTCGTCCTCGTGGCAGAGGACCGGCGCGCCGAGACCCGCGGCGATCCCACGGTGGTCGGCGTGGCCGTGGCCGAGCAGAAGCCGCTTGACCGGCCCGAACCGGGCCGCCGCCTCGCGGACCCCCTCGGTCATCGCCTCGGTGCCGCCGTCGAAGATCGTCACGCCGTCGTCCTCGGCGATGAAATAGACGTTCATCCCGTGCTTGAGATCGCCCGCGTGGCGCCAGACTCCCGGCGCGATCTCCTCGGTGATCGGCTTGAACGGGTTCAGCGCCATCGACGAGCAGCCTAGTCCGCCCAGGTCCCCTACGCTTGCCCGATGCCCCGCTCGTGGACCGTGGCGATGGTGATCCTCGTCGTCTGTCTGGCGGCGTCGATGGTGATCGCCGCGACGAAGCTCTGGTGAGCGACGAAGAGCTGATGCGGCTGGCGCTGGCCGCCGCGACGGCGGCCCCCGGCCACGACGACGTCCCGATCGGCGCCGTACTCGCCCGCGACGGCGAGCCCCTCGCGACCGCGGTCAACGAACGCGAACTGCGCCGCGACCCGACCGCGCACGCAGAGATCCTCGCCCTCCGCGAGGGCGCCGAGCGACTCGGCGGCTGGAGGCTGCCGGACACGACCCTGTACGTGACGCTCGAGCCGTGCGCGATGTGCGCCGGGGCGATCGTCCTCGCCCGCGTCCCGCGCGTCGTCTACGCCGCCGACGACCCGAAGGCCGGCGGCGCCGGATCGGTCCTCGACGTGCTCGGCGAGCCGCGCCTCAACCACCGCCCCGAGGTCCTCGCCGGCGTCCTCGCCGACGAGGCGGGGGAGATGCTGCGCGACTTCTTCCGCTCGCGGCGCTGACGAGCCCGATGATTCGCCTGCCTCCGAGCGGGTAACGGCTCAATTCGTTCCACGACGAGAGGAAGAGACCGATGGCAGACCAGACAGAGGCGCAGGCGAAGCTCGTCCAATACCTCACCGAGGCGCACGGCAAGGAGAAGGAGCTCGAGACGGCGCTGACGGCCCACATCGGGATGGCGAAGCGCCCGCCGTACAAGAAGCGTCTCGAGCAGCACCTGAAGGAGACCCGGCAGCACGCGAAGCTGACCGAGCGCCGGTTGAAGAAGCTCGGCGGCAGCGTCGGGGTCGTCGGCAAGGCCGGCGAGCTCGCCAGCCGCGGCGTCGCGGCCACGAAGGGACCGCTGCACGCGGTCCGCGGGACCGGGGAGGAGGAGGTGCAGCTCAAGAACGCGAAGACCGAGTACTCCGAGGAGCACGAGGAGATCGCCCAGTACCTCGCGATCGAGACCCTCGCGACCGAGGTCGGCGACGACGAGACCGCGAAGCTCGCACGGCAGATCCGCCGGGAAGAGGAGCGGATGGCCGGCTTCCTCGAGCGTCAGATCCCCGTCTTGGCCCGCGCTGTCGTGCGTGCGGAGATCCCCGCATCGGAGCGGAAGTCGAACCGGACATCGCGGCGGCGGTCGCGTCGCTAGGGGCGGCCGACGCGAGTCAGGCTGCGGGCGGTGAGAGCGCGAGCCGGTTGCCGGCGCCGTCGAGCGCCGGCAGGTAGACAGCGATCGTGGTGCCGGCGCCCGGCCGTGAGTTGATCCGCAGGTCGCCGCCGGCGGCGACGACGATGGCGCGCGCGCTCGCCAGGCCGAGCCCGCTGCCGCCGGAGCCGGCCCCGTCCTTGGTCGAGAAGTAGGGCTCGAGCGCCCGCTCGGCGACGTCGGCGCTCATCCCGCAGCCGTTGTCGGCGAACGCGATCCGGACGTGCCATCCGGTCCCGAGGCGGGCATCGCCGGGCGGGATCGTGACGAGCTCGGCGCCGATCGCGACCGCGCCTCCGCTCGGCATCGCCTCGCGCGCGTTGCCGGCGAGGTTGAGGAGGACCCGCTCGAGGTCGGCAGTCGCGATCGGGATCGGAGGCAGGCCCGCCCCGGCGTCCAGAGCCAGGCGGATCCCGTCCCCGAGCGCCCGCTCGATCAGCCTCCTCGAGCCGGCGAGCGCCTCGCGCACGTCGAGCCGGGCCGGGGTTGCCGATTTCTCGGCCGCGGCCGGCGTACGGCCGCCGGCGAGGAGGCTGCGGCTCAGCTCGGCGCCGTGCCGGGCGGCCTCGCGGATCTCCTCGGCCCGCTCGCGCTGCGACCCCTCGGCCGTGGCCGCGATCTCGCTCGCGCAGACCATGATCACCGAGAGCAGGTTGTTGAAGTCGTGAGCGACACCGGCGATATGGTCGTGCTCGTCCTCCCAGGGCAGGCCGCCGGCGAATTGCCTGCTTCGGCCCTCCAGGTCGATCGTTGTCGCGTGCTCGGCCATGGTCGGCGCGGTCGCGGACCACGCGGAACCTCATTTCGCCGCGCCGGCGCCCGTCCCTGCGCAACCAGCTCAAGCACCAGATTTCCGGTCTCCGCAGTCGCTACTTAGGAAGTCGGTGGGTCCGTCCGGATGCGCCCCCGACGAGCGCACCTACGGTGAATCCATGCAACGTGTGCTCGTTGATCATTACGGCGGGCCTGAGGTCTTGAGGGTCGTCGAGGAGAAGGATCCTCAGCCGGGCCCGGGTGAGGTCCGCGTCAAAGTCCTGGCGGCGGGCGTTTCGTTCACCGATTCCCAGCTCCGCGCCGGCACCTACCTCCCGGGTTCCCCGAAGCCGCCCTTCACGCCCGGATACGAGCTCGTCGGCGTCGTCGAGGAGCTCGGCCCGGGCTGCTCGCGGCTGCGCGTCGGCGATCGGATCGGGGCGCTGACGATCTGGGGGGCGGACGCCGACCGCGTCTGCGTGCCCGAGTCCGGCGCGGTCGATGTCCCCGAAGACCTTGATCCCGGCGAGGTGCTGAGCCTCCTCTTTCCCTACATGACCGCCTACCAGGTGCTGCACCGCACAGCCGGGGTGAAGAGCGGGGAGACCGTCTTGGTTCACGGCGCGGCCGGCCGGGTCGGGGTCGCAGCCCTGGAGCTGGGAGCCGCCGCCGGGGCTCGCCTGTTCGGGACGGCCTCGGCCCGCGACAACGCCAAGGTCGTGGCGCTCGGCGCGGTCGCGATCGACTACCGCGACGAGGACTTCCTGGCGCGCGTGCGCGAGGACGCCGGCGGCGTGGACATCGTCGTCGACAGCCTCGGCGGGCCGATCTCGCTGCGATCGTTCCGGGCGCTCCGGCCCGGAGGGAGGCTGGTCGTCTTCGGTCGCTACAGCACCATCAAGGACGGCCGCAAGGACTGGGCGGCGGTGCTCGCGTGGTACGCGTCGATCGCGGTCGTGTGGGCAAGGGACAAGCTGTCGCCGCACCGGCGCGTGTTCGCCTACCAGGTCCAGAAGTTCCGCGACAAGTCGACGAGGCGAGGCGGAGCGGTCGGCGGCGAGCCGAAGGACCCGGAGCAGTTCCGGGAGGACTTCGGAGTCCTGGTCGAGATGCTCCGCGAAGGCAGGATTCACCCGGTCGTGGCCGAGCGCCTGCCGCTGGCCGAAGCGCCGCACGCCCACGAGTTGCTCGAGAGCGCGGCGTCGAGGGGCAAGCTCGTTCTCGTCCCATAAGCTGACGAGCGGCTGCCGATGCCGCGCTACCTGCCGATTGCCGAACACGGGCTGATCGGCGACCTCCACACGGTCGCCCTGGTCGGCACGGACGGAACCATCGATTGGTACTGCTGCCCGCGCTTCGACTCGCCGAGCGTGTTCGGGGCGATCCTCGACGCCGACGACGGCGGCCTGTTCCGGATCACGCCCGACTGCATCGGCTGGAGCTCCAAGCAGCTCTACCTCCCCGACACGAACATCCTGATCACGCGGTTTCTGATGCCGGACGGCGTCGGCGAGGTCCAGGACTTCATGCCGCCCCCGCGCAGCGGCGCCGCGGCGCACTGCCACCGGATGATCCGCAGGGTGGTCCCGGTCCGCGGGCGGATGCGCTTCGTCGTCGACGTCGCGCCCCGGTTCGACTACGGCCGGGCGCGTCACGACGTGGCGCTGACCGCGGATGGGGCCCTCTTCCGCTCCCCCGACCTCCACCTCAGCCTCTCGACGGCCTGTCCGCTCGAGATCGTCGGCGACGGCGACGTCCGCTCGCGGGTCTCCCTCGAGGCGGGAGAGACTGCGACGTTCGTGCTCGATCGGATCGAGGAGGGCGACGTCCCGAGGCGGCACTCCGACGCCGCCGTCGCTGCCGAGTTCGACTCGACGGTGGAGTTCTGGCGGCGCTGGCTCGGCCAGTCGACCTACAGCGGCCGCTGGCGTGAGACCGTGCATCGCTCGGCGCTCACGTTGAAGCTGCTGACCTACGCGCCGACCGGCGCGATCGTCGCCGCGCCGACGACGAGCCTGCCCGAGCAGCTCGGCGGCTCCCGCAACTGGGACTACCGCTACACATGGATGCGCGACGCCGCTTTCTCGCTCTACGCCCTACTGCGGCTCGGGTTCACCGAGGAGGCCGGCGCGTTCATGCAGTGGCTCGAGGGGCGCTTCCGCGACGCGAACGGCAACGAGTCGGGTCCGCTTCAGATCATGTACGGCATCGACGGGCGGGCGGACCTGCCCGAGGAGGAGCTCCCGCATCTCGAGGGCTACATGGGCTCGGGGCCGGTGCGGATCGGCAACGGGGCGGCGACCCAGCTGCAGCTCGACATCTACGGCGAGCTGATGGACTCGGTCTACCTCTGCAACAAGTACGCGACGCCGATCTACCACGACGGCTGGATGGAGTTGACCCGCAACCTCGAGTGGCTGATCGAGAACTGGGACCAGCCGGACGAGGGGATCTGGGAGACGCGGGGCGGCCGCCGCAACTTCACGTACTCGCGGCTGATGAGCTGGGTCGCGGTCGAGCGGGCGATCCGGATCGCCCGCCAGCGCGGCCTGCCGGCGGACATCCCGCGCTGGATCACGGTCCGGGACCGCATCTACGACCAGATCATGGAGCGCGGCTGGCACCCGGAGCGCCGGGCGTTCGTCCAGCACTACGACACGGACGTGCTCGACGCCTCGCTGCTGCTCATGCCCCTCTGCAAGTTCATCGCCCCCACCGACCCACGCTGGATCTCGACCCTCGATGCGATCACGGACGAACTCGTCTCCGACAGCCTCGTCTACCGCTACAACGTCGAAGCCTCGCCGGACGGGCTGGCCGGCGACGAGGCGACGTTCTCGCTCTGCTCCTTCTGGTGGGTCGAGGCGCTTGCCCGGGCCGGCCGCCTCGACGAGGCGCGGCTCGCCTTCGAGAAGATGCTCACCTACGCGAACCACGTCGGGCTCTACTCGGAGGAGATCGGGCCGACCGGGGAGCAGCTCGGCAACTTCCCGCAGGCCTTCACGCACCTGGCGCTGATCAGCGCCGCCGTCAACCTCGACCGCCAGCTCGGCTGAGCAAGCCGGTACGACGCGGGCCTTGGTCAGCCCCCGGTGTGCCCGGCGGCGGGAAGCGCCTCCGGACCCCGTTCGCGTGGGCGAACGGCCTGCCAGTCCTCGGCTCGCGAAGCGCTCATCGACTCACCTCATCAGCCTCAAAGCTCGACGATTGCCTTGAAGCCCCCGAAGATCATCCGCGACATGTCGGCTGGCATGTCCTTGGGGTCGTAGGCGGCGAGCCGCGGGTCGGACATCACCTTCTTGTTGACGGCGTCGCGGTGCTTGCGCGACTTGTAGACGATCCAGGAGAAGCCGACGACCTCACCGCGCTTCGCCTTGACGCTCATCGGAAAATCCGTGACCTTCCCTTTGGGCACGTCGTCGGCGATGCACTCGACGTACTCGAGCGCGCCGTGCTCCTTCCAGACCTTTCCCGCCGTGCGGGCAACCTTGCGGTACTCCTCGACCTTGTTCTTGGGGACTGCGAAGACGAACCCGTCGACATAGCGCGCCATCAGGCCACTCCTTTGATTGGTTGGCTGTCGATTGTCGCCGATTGAGACCGGCGAATCGCAGCAGACTCATCGGTCCGGCTCGCATGAGTCCCGGGAACGGAGAGGGTGGGATTCGAACCCACGAGGCAGCTTTCGCCGCCCACACGATTTCCAATCGT
>DATMCB010000264.1:0-7581 GCA_035558835.1 Solirubrobacterales bacterium | reverse complement strand
TCGTTGAAGTAGATGTAGTCGTCAGCGATCACGTCGGCGCCGGCGTTGGCGAGGTCGATGATGTTGCCCGCGAACGAGGTGTCGCTGTTATCGGCGGTCGCGAACGCCAGCGAGGCGCCCGGCGCGACGTCGTGGACGGCCTGCAGCATCGCCCGTCCTTCGTCGGCCTTCGAGTTCAGCGACCCGTCGTCCAGCACCTGGACCGGAGTCGTGCGCCCGCAGGGGTTGCCGGGACCGGGAAGATCACCGGAGGCGACGTCCTGAGCAGCCGTCGTCGCCGGGGAGGTGCGACGCGCGAAGGAGTCGGAGAGGATGCCGACCTTGACGCCGGTCCCGTCGACGTCGTAGAGGTTCCTGGCGACGTCGGCGCGCAGCTGGGTGAGCGCGTCGGAGACGATCGTCCCGGTCGCGCAGGTGTCGTTGACCCGCGCCTCCGTGCGATCCCCGGCTGCCGGGCGACGCGGGACGTCGAGGTCGGCGCCGCTCATCGGCGCGATCACCTCTTCCACCGACTCGACGCCGGGGATCGCGCCGACCGCGCGCAGGTCCCGCTCGGGGACGGACGCGGTGATCGTGTGCAGGCCGGCATCGACGTCGATCACCTCCGCGCCGGCGGCGCGAAGGGCGTCGAGGCCGGCGTACGGCTGCTCGGTGGTTCGCGCCTGGACGACGATGCGCCCGCCGTCGCGGGTCAGGCTGCCGGCGCCCCTCGGCAGCAGCGAGACCGCTTCGGCCTGGTCGGCCGGCGTCGCGTCGCGCAGGTCGCTGCCGGCGAGGGCTGCGAGGCGAGGCGTCAGCGATCCTGGGTCGGCCTCGGCCGTCGCCGGGACGATCGGCGCCAGGAAGACGACGATGAGAGCGAGCGGCTTGCTGAGACGAGGCACGAGATCCCCTATCGGTTCCTGTCCAGCCCTCACCGGATCGGCGCAGCGACATTCGCCGATACGTAACGAGATTGACGCTATCTATAACCGGTCAGATGACCCGGCGCAACCCGGCCGGCCGGTGAGCGGATGCCGGAGCAACGGAGCCCCGGTCGAGCGGGTTCGCGAAGCGGCGCTCCGGGACGATGTGGAGGTCGATGACCGCGGCGAGTTGGCGCTCGCAGATCGCTGCCGCGAGGTGCTCGTCGGCGGCGCGGAGGCGGCCCGCCTCCCACTCGGAGTCGATCCAGTGCAGGGCCCGGCCGATCACCTCGCTCTGGATCGCGATCGAGTCGATCCCGGCGGCGACCGCCTCGGTTATCACGGCCTCGGCGTGCTTCGCGTCGCCGGCGACGAGCGCCCGCCGGAACGACTCGCGGGCGGCACCGAGGGCCTCCGTCTCGGCCGTCCGTGTGGCGGTGAGCGGCCCGGCCGCGACGAGCGCGGCGGCGTCGGGCGCCGGGACGGGGCGGGCGAGCATGTAGCCCTGACCGCGCCGGTAGCCGAGCGCAAAGAGATGGGCGAGCTGCCCCTCGGTCTCGATGCCTTCGGCGACGACCTCGATCCCGAGCGCCCGCGCGAGCGGCAGGACCCCCGCCGCCAGCGCCGCGTCGGCCGAGGCCTCGCCGAGGCCGACGACGAACGATCGGTCGAGCTTGATCTGGTCGATCGGCAGCGAGCGGAGCTGGGCGATCGAGGTCGAGGCGATCCCGAAGTCGTCGAGCGAGACCCGCACCCCGAGGGCTCGCAGCTCGGAGACGCGGGCGAGATAGGCGTCGGCGGCGCCGGTCAGCGCCGACTCGGAGATCTCGACCACGACCCGTCGCGGCTCGACGCCGATCCGCCCGACGAGCTCGCCGACCGCCGCGATCAGGAGCTCCGAGGTGAGCTGGGTCGAGGCGACGTTGATCGCCAGCGAGACCGAGCCGGCCGGATCGGCGGCGGCGATCAGCGGGAAATCGGCTGCCACGTGGTCGAGCAGGCGCTCGAGCAGCTCCTGGCCGCAGCCGGTCTCCTCGGCGATCGGCACGAACAGCTCCGGCGAGATCGCGCCGCGCTCGGGATGGTGCCAGCGGGCCAGCGCCTCGACGGAGGCGATCCTTCCCGAGGCGATGTCGACGATCGGCTGGTAGTGGAAGGCGAGCTCGTCGGCGGCCAGCGCCGCGGCGAGCTCGCGGCCGATCTCGGCCCGGTAGCGGATCCGCTCGCGGAGCTGCTCGTCGAAGACCTCGAACCGCCGTGATCCTCGCCGGTTTCGCTCGAGGGCGGCCTCGGCGTCGCCGACGAGCGACTCGGCCGGAGCGCTGGGGCCGTCGGAGACGACGACTCCGACCGACGCGGTGATGGTGATGATCTCGACGCCGAGGTCGAAGGGGTCGTCGAAGGCGGCGAGGATCGACTCGGCGAGCTCGACCACCCGCGAGCTGCCGGGCGGGCTCCTGCTCATCACGACGAACTCGTCGCCGCCGGCGCGGGCGACGACGTCGCCGCTGCGGACTGCGGAGAGCAGCCGCCGGCCGGCGGAGAAGAGAAGCTGGTCGCCGACGACGTGGCCGAGGTCGCGATTGACCCGCCGGAAACCGTCGAGGTCGACGAGCATGACGGCGACCGATCCCGGCCGCTCGCCGAGGCCGTCGACCTCGGCTGCGAGCAGGTCGAGGAAGCGCCGGCGGTCGGGCAGCGCCGTGACCGGGTCCGGCTCACCGGCGGCGATGGGGGCCGGGCTCGCGACCGGTTGCGCGGACGGAGGAATCACCCCGCCCCCTTCGCGGCCGGCCCCCCGCTTCCTGCCCGCTCAGCGGTTGCGGGCGAGTCCGATGCCGCCGAGGACGATCAACAGGCCGCCGGCGCCGACGGCGAAGATCCCGGTCGAAGGATCGCCGGCGTCATCGAGCGAGAGCCCCGGCGGCGCGAAGTCCGGCGTGACGTCGAGGCCGGCGGTCGCGGCGTAGATCGCGATCGCGACGATGATCGCCCCGAGCAGGATCGGCAGCCAGGTGCGAGCCGCCTTGGCGTAGGCCCAGATGGCGAGGCCGGCGGCGATCACGGCGGCGGCGATGACCGCGATGCCGTAGCCGGCAGCGACCATCGTGTTGTCGGCGAGGTCGACCTCGGTGCCGTTGAAGTCGAGCTTCGCCTGCGGGAGGAACGAGCCGACGATCGCGACCACGGCGCCGAGGACACAGACGATCACCGGCAGAGCGCTCTCGGAGCGACTCCGCTCGGCCGCGGGGGACGCGGTCGTCGCCGTCGTCGCCGGCGCCGGCGCCGGCATGGCGGCCGCCTGGGCCGGCTGCTGAGCGGTGGCCGGCTCGCTCGCCGCAGCAGACTGCTGGGCGGCGGCCTGCTGCTGGGCGGCGGCCTCGGCGGGCTGGGTAGCGGTCTGCGGCTCGGCCGCCGGTGCAGGCGGAACCTCGGGCTGCGCCTGCGCTGGGCGTGTCTCCGTGCCCCAGCCGCCGCCGGTCCAGTAGGCCTCCCAGCCGGGGGCCGTCGGGTGCGGGTACCAGCCCGCGGGCACGTCCGGCTGCGCCGGCGCCGAGCCGGGCTCGCCGGAGCCGGAGGTTGGCGATCCCTCGTTCATGGCTGACCGAAGCCTCGCAGATCCGGCGGCGACTCGCGGGGACGAATCCGGAGTGGGGAAGCCAGCTTCGTGGACGCGGGGCCATCGCGCTCAAGCGACCGCCGCAAAGCGCCGACCGAAGCGGGGATGGCCGGCCACCGCTCCCCGAAGCTGCTCCTCGCAACGCTCGTCGCCGCGGTCCTCGCGGCGGCGCTCATGGCGCTGCCCGCGGACGCGCCGGCAGCCAAGCCCCGGGCCCATCTCGACGGCAGCCGCGCGGTCGCGCCGAAGGCGGCACCGCGGGTCGTCAAGCGGATGATCCGCGCCGGCAACAAGATCCGCCACAAGAAGTACAAGTGGGGCGGCGGGCACCGAAGCTGGCAGGACAAGGGTTACGACTGCTCCGGCGCGGTCTCCTTCGTCCTCCACAAGGCCGGCCTCCTCGACTACCCGCTCAACTCGGGGGGCTTCATGAAGTGGGGGGCGAAGCGGCGCGGCAAGTGGGTCTCGATCTTCGCCAACGAGGACCACGTCTACATGATCGTCGCCGGACTCCGCTTCGACACCTCCTACATCACCGACGGCGATCGCTCCGGCCCCGGCTGGTCGGAATACATGCGCCCCGCGAAGGGCTTCCGGACCCGCCATCCCGCCGGGCTCTGAGCCGGCCGGCGCGTGCCGGACGCACAGAGCGGCGCACGGCGTCGGAGTAGGGTCGGCGCCGTGGAACCCGTGGCGGCCGTCGATGCGACGAGAGGGGAAGAGGTCGAGCACGTCGACGTCCTGATCGTCGGTGCCGGAATCTCCGGGATCAGCGCCGCCTGCCATCTCCGCGAGCGCTGCCCCGGCAAGAGCTTCGCGATCCTCGAGGCACGCGACGCGATCGGCGGCACCTGGGACCTGTTCCGCTACCCCGGGATCCGCTCCGACTCCGACATGTACACGCTCGGCTTCTCGTTCCGGCCATGGGAGCAGCCGGAGGCGATCGCGCCGGGGCCGAAGATCCTCGACTACCTCGCGGCGACCGCGGAGGAGTACGACATCGCCGACGCGATCCGCTTCCGCCATCGCGTCGTTCGCGCCGAGTGGTCGAGCACCGAGGCGCTCTGGCACGCCGAGGTCGAGCGGACCGGCGCCGACGGGAAGATCGAGACGACCGAGATCACCTGCGGATGGCTCTGCGGCTGCACCGGCTACTTCCGCTACGACGAGGGATACACGCCCGAGTTCGCGGGCCGCGAGCGCTTCGCCGGCACGATCGTCCATCCCCAGCACTGGCCCGACGACCTCGACTGCGCCGGCAAGCGGATCGTCGTGATCGGCAGCGGCGCCACCGCGGTGACGCTGATCCCGGCATTGAGCGAGCAGGCGGCGAGCGTGACGATGCTGCAGCGCTCGCCGACCTACATGGCCTCGCTCCCGGCCCGCGACGGCATCGCGATCGCGCTGCGTCGGCGGCTCCCCTCGCGGATCGCCTACTCGCTGATCCGCGCCAAGAACGTCGCCCTGCAGATGCTGAGCTACCGCTTCAGCCGCCGCTTTCCCCGGCTGATGCGGCGCCTGCTCCGCAAGGCGGTCGCCGCCGGACTGCCGCCGGGCTATCCGGTCGACACCCACTTCAACCCGCGCTACGACCCCTGGGACCAGCGCCTCTGCCTGATCCCCGACGGCGACCTGCTCGAGGAGGTCTCCGCCGGCCGCGCCGAGATCGTCACCGACGAGGTCGAGACGTTCACCGAGTCGGGCATCCGGCTCCGCTCCGGTCGCGACCTCGACGCCGACATCATCATCACCGCGACCGGTCTGCAGCTCCTCTTCTTCGGCGGGATCGAAGTCGCCGTCGACGGCCGTGACGTCGACCCGGCCGAGGCCGTCGCCTACAAGGCGATGATGCTCTCCGGCGTTCCCAACCTCTCGTTCTCGGTCGGCTACACGAACGCGTCGTGGACGCTCAAGTGCGACCTCGTCAGCAAGTACGTCTGCCGGCTCCTCAACCACATGGACGCGAACGGCCACGCCTACTGCACCCCGCAGCCGCCCGGACCCGAGGTCGAGCTCTCCCCCGTCATCGACCTCGAGGCCGGCTATGTCCTCCGCTCGCTCGACGAGCTGCCCAAGCAGGGCGCCCGCGCACCCTGGCGGCTCCGCCAGAACTACCCCTACGACGTCGCGACGCTGCGCTGGGGTTCGATCGAGGCGGGGATGGAGTTCTCGCCGGCTCCGGCAACAGCGCCGGCCCCCGCGGCGACAGCGTGATCTAACGACGATCAACCCGATCGAGAAGGAGCGCTACCGGCGCGATCGCCTACGTGATCTCGCCCGCCTGGCGCCGCGCCCGCTACTGAGCGTGCGACGGATACCCTCCGCTAAGCCATGACCCGCGAAGAGGCTGAGCGCGAGTGCGAGAGGCGGGCCAGGGAGGATCCCGAACGCCTCACCCACACCTGGCTCTCCAAGGAGCTGCCGTCGGGCACCTGGGCGGTCGTCAAAGTCGACCTCCCACCCGCCGCCTCGGGAGACATCACCGAGACCCGGGCAGACGAACGGCCGCCAACCCCCGACGACCCGCGCACGGCGGCAGCCCGCAACAGCGGCTTCTACGGCGGCGCCTGAGTTTCCTGACCGCAACTGCGCAATGCCCCGAGCTGGATTCGAACCAGCGGCCTTTCGCTTAGGAGGCGAACGCTCTATCCAGCTGAGCTACCGGGGCCGGTGGGCAAGGTATAGCGCTGTCGAGCGGCCCCGCTTGGGTACGCCCGAGGGATCAGACGAGGACTGAGGCTGCCCGCCGCAGGATGAGGGTGGCGAACGCGAGCATCCAGGCGGACCAGAGGATGTAACCCATGAAGTTGGCGAAGTCGGCGCCGGGAACGTCGAGGGGCACGAGGACGCCGGCGGCGATCAGGCCCGCGGCCGCATAACCGAGGATCGAGAACCAGCGGCCGGCGAGATGCTTGGCGAGCGCGGAGATGTCGGTCCGCGCCCGTCATCGGCCATGCGGCCGAGCAGGACCGCAATCGGAGCGAGGAGGGCTGCCGACAACGCCAGCATGATGAAGAGCGCGACGATCGTGCCTTCGTCGGCGCGGAACTCGGTCAGGATCTCGCCGGGGGGCTCCTGGAGGATGTCCGGGTAGCTGAAGACCGAGCCGAGGCCGATGAACGCGGCGTTGGCCAGCACGATCGCAAGGACGATGAGCGCAGACACCGTCCACCGGCGGTCCGGGTTCGTGGGTGTGGTGGATTCCTCCGTCTCGCCCATGAGCGCCTATGCGAGCTCGCGTTGGGACAGCCACGCGATGAGGACACCGAGCAGAAGGCCGACTTCCGGCGCCAGCGGGAGATCGGTGGTCGCGCTGACGAGGATGCCGAGCGCGAGACCGACCAGCGCACCGATCGCGATTACTACACCGATCCCCACAGCGGTTCCAGCCTACACGTCGCTAAGGCTGCCGCTTTAGCGCATTAACTTTCGTGACGCGCGATTCACCCGAGGCGCGTGTAGGAGAGCGGCGCCGAGCAGGCCGAAACGTTGCCGAGGGGGTCGGTGAGGGTCGCGCGGATCTGGCTCGTGCCGACCGCGAGCGGGCCGACCGCGACGCCTTTGCCCTGGAAGGTCGCGACGTTGGACTCGGCGGCGGGCGCTCCCGAGCAGTCGGCGTCGTTGACGTAGAGCTTGATCCGATAGCCGGTACCGGAGGCTGGGCTCGTGCCGATGACCTTCGGTCGGTCGGCGGTCGACGGCGAAGCCGGGTTGGTCGCGGTCAGGGTCGGGGCGGGGCCGTGGAGCCGGGTATAGGAAAGCGGCGCCGAGCAGGCCGAGACGTTGCCGAGGGGATCGGTGACCGTCGCGCGGATCTCGCTGGTACCGACGCCGAGCGGGCCGATCGCGACGCCCTTGCCCTGGAAGGTGGCGACGTTGGATGTAGCGGCGGGCGCTCCCGAGCATGTCGGGTCGTTGACGTAGACGTTGATCGTGACGCCGGTGCCGGCGATCGGGCTCGTGCCGATGACCCTCGGTCGGTCGGCGGTCGACGGCGAAGCCGGGTTGGTCGCGGTCAGGTTCGGGGCGGGGCCGTGGAGGCGCGTGTAGGAGAGC
>DATMCB010000263.1:0-3303 GCA_035558835.1 Solirubrobacterales bacterium | reverse complement strand
CGTAGCCCGACGGTTTCCGCCAGTGTTCCGCGGAACACTCAGCGCCGGTGGGCTGAGAGGGCAACGAACGGATCGATGCTCGAATCCAGGTTTCCCCTCTATACGAGGGTGAATCTGCCATCGAGCACCGCCGCGGCCCCGTGGCGCCGCTCACCTCCCCTCATCAGCCCAACCCACGCCCCGCCCGGCCATCACGGCCCGGGCGCCAGCCACCACCCCTCAGTGACCGGTCGCCGAGAAGTGCTGGTAGTCGCGGGCTCCGGGCCAGTTGCCGGCCCACTTCCAGCCGATGATCCGCTTCATCGCCCGGGCGGCCGTCCCGTGCCGGTAGAGCATCCCCTTGCGCTTGTCGGAGCGGTCGGCGTAGGGGCGTCCCTCCGGCGGCGAGACGTAGTCGCCGGAGACGTAGGGGTTCTCGCGCGGGTTGATGTCGATCGCCTTGCCGTAGGCGTGCATCGACCAACGGGTCGTGCCGTTGACGAACCGGCAGTTGAAGGCGGAGGTGTTGTCGTGGTGCATCGAGCGATGATCGTCGCCTCCATAGCGGTCGATCAGCTCCATCCTCCGGATCGGGAACCGCTTCGCGTAGAGCCGCCGCAGGACCTCGACCATGCCCTTGGCGTAGTCCTCGTTGACGACGAGCCGGCCCTGGCGGGGACGGCCGTGGAAATCGATCCGGCTGGCCTTGACGAGTCGCAGGTCGCCGAGGCTCACCGGACAGCCGCGGTGCCAGGAGACGCCCTCCATGCGCCGGCGCAGCTTTGCCGGCAGCCGTTCGACCGAGCCGCGGAACTCGCGCGCGGCGCGCTCGCCGGCGGGAGGGCCCGGCACCGTCGCCGGCATCGCGCTCGCGCGTACGCCGAATTCGCCGTTGCCGGCCGCGAGCGCCGCGGCCACGACGACAGCGATCCCTGCAATGCCCATCGGTCCCTTCACGCCGCGAATAGTCTTGCGCGCGATGTCCTTCTACGTGACCACGCCGATCTACTACGTCAACGCCGAGCCCCACCTCGGCCACGCCTACACGACGATCGGCGCCGACATCCTCGCCCGGCACATGCGCCAGCGCGGCGAGGACGTGTTCTTCTTGACCGGGACCGACGAGCACGGCGAGCCGGTCGCGCAGGCGGCCGAGCGCGAGGGCGTCTCGCCGCGCGAGCTCGCCGACCGCAACGCGCAGCGCTTCCTCGACCTGATGCCGAAGATCGACGTCTCCAACGACTTCTTCATCCGCACCTCCGACGAGCGCCACGTCGCCCGCGTCCAGGAGGTGATGCAGCGCGTCCACGACAACGGCCACGTCTATGAGGGCACATACGAGGGCTTCTACTGCCCGCGCTGCGCCGACTTCAAGACGCCGACCGAGCTCGGTCCTGGCAACACCTGTCCGATCCACGAGATCGTCCTCGAGGTCGTCACCGAGGAGAACTGGTTCTTCCGGCTGTCGAGCTTCGAGGGCGAGCTGCTGCGCCTCTACGAGGACAATCCCGACCTGATCGCGCCGGACTTCCGCCGCAACGAGGCGGTCTCGTTCATCCGCGGGGGCCTCCAGGACGTCTCGCTGTCGCGGCCGAAGCTGAATTGGGGGGTCCCGCTGCCGTGGGATCCCGGGCAGGTCATGTACGTCTGGTTCGACGCCCTCCTCAACTACTACACGGCGCTCTCGTTCGCGCGCCCGGGAGAGGACCTGACCGACCGCTACTGGCCGGCGAGCCTGCACGTGATGGCCAAGGACATCCTCAAGTTCCACTCGGTCTACTGGCCGGCGCTGCTGCTCGCCGCCGGCCTCGAGCTGCCGAAGCGGATGTACGTGCACGGCTTCCTGCTGATGGGCGAGAAGAAGATGTCGAAGTCGCTCGGCAACGTCCTTGACCCTTTTGAAGTGATTGAGATGTACGGCTCCGACGCGCTCCGCTTCTACTGCTTCCGCGAGGTCAGCTTCGGGCAGGACGGCTCGATCTCGACCGCCGGCTTCGAAGCGCGCTACGAGACCGAGCTGGCGAACGACTTCGGCAACCTGGCGAGCCGGGTTCTGGCGATGATCGACCGCTACCGCGACGGCGTCGTGCCGGACGGCGCCGACGTCGATCCCGGCCTCGCCGACGGGGAGGGCGGGCTCGGCGGGATCGAGGTGCTCGTCACCGGGCTGCTCGACCGGACCGAGATCACCCGGGCGCTCGAGGTCTGCTGGGGCGCGGTGCGGCGGCTGAACCGCTACGTCGAGGAGCGCAAGCCCTGGGAGCTCGCCCGCGACGAGGGACGGGCGGAGGAGCTCGACGCCGTCCTCTACAACCTCGCCGAGGGGTTGCGGGTCGTGACGCTGCTGCTGCTTCCCTACGTCCCGAAGTCGGCCGAGCTGCTCCTCGCCGCGCTCGCCGAGGACTCGCGGGAGATCGCCCCGTTCGGCTCGCGTGGCGGCGGCCAGCGGGTCGAGCGGATCGCGCCGCTGTTCCCGAAGCTGGAGAGCGCGTGATCGACAGCCACGCCCACCTGACCCTCGCCAAGGTGCCGGCGGCCGAGCAGGTTGCCGAGGCGCGACGGGTCGGGGTCGAGCGGATCCTCACCGTCGGGATCGACGAGCGGTCGAACGCCGATGCGGTCCGGGTCGCGCATGAACTCGAGGGCGTCTTCGCCAGCGTCGGCCGGCACCCGAACTCGGCCGAGGGCTTCGACGACGCCGCCGCGGAGTCGATCGAGGAGCTCGCCGCCGACCCGCAGGTGCGGGCGATCGGCGAGACCGGCCTCGACTACTACCGCGAGGGCGCCTCCGAGGCGGCGCAGGTGCGCGCCTTCGAGGCGCAGATCGGGATCGCCCGCCGGACCCGGCTCCCGCTCGTCATCCACGTCCGCGACTCGAGCGGGCCGGGGTCGGGCCGGGCGGTCGCCGACTGCTTCGAGATGCTGGCCGTCGAGGCGGAGGGGATCGAGGTGATCCTCCACTGCTTCTCCGCCACCCCGGAGCGGGCCGAGGAGGCGGCCGGGCAGGGCTGGCACGTCTCGTTCGCCGGCAACGTCACCTATCCGAAGTCGGAGGAGCTGCGGGTGGCGGCGACGCTGGTGCCCGAGCGGCTCCTGCTCGTCGAGACCGACAGCCCCTTTCTGGCTCCGCAGGTCGTTCGCGGCAAGCCGAACAGCCCGGCCAACGTCACCCACACGGCCGAGGTCGTCGCCGAGGCGCGCGGGATCGGGTATGAGCGGCTCGACGCGATCGTCTCCGAGAACGCGGCGAGGCTGTTCGGTTGGTCCGGCTAGGCCAGAACTTCCTCGCCGACCCGAACCTGCTCGAGGCGATCGTCGCCGATG
>DATMCB010000262.1:0-4071 GCA_035558835.1 Solirubrobacterales bacterium | reverse complement strand
AGATGACCGAGGGCATCCCGGCCCCGGCGGCGGCCCGGGCGACCCCGAGCGCCTCCTCGACGTAGGTGAGCGTCATCGCCGTGACGACGTCGGCGGAAGTGCCGGCGAACGTCTCGATCTGCGTTGAGTGGCCGGCCTGCGCCTCCTCGGCGCTGAGCGTCTCGCCGGGCGCATAGCCATCGTCGAGGGGACCGAGGCAGCCGCTGATCAGGACCGGGGCCCCGTCGCTGTCGGCTGCATTCCGCAGCGGCTCGACGAGCTCGACGGCCGCCTCGTTGACGCGGGCGAGTCCGGGCTCGTCGTAGCCGACCGCCGCTCCCCACCCCGGGTTGGCGCGCCAAGTCGGCGTCTCGATGATGAAGCCGGCCCCGTAGCGGTCGGCCAGATCGAGGTACGACCGGTAGTAGTCGCTCAGCTCCGCCCGGCCGGCGTCGTCCTTGATCAGGTCGAAGGCCGCGAACTCCGGGAGGTCGAGGCCGCGCTGGAAGATCAGGTAGGTCTCGATCCCGCCGTCGGTCAGGAACAGCTCCCCGTCGAGAGGCGGTAGATGGTCCCGATATCGAGTTTCCATCGGGCGGCTCTCCTCGTCTGCCTACCGGCAGAACCTAACAACAAATCGATGCGCGAATCCAGGTTCGTCCCCGTCAGCGCGCGTACGGGTCGCGCGGCGAGCGATCGTCGGAGAGCGTCCCCTGCGATCGGGTGACGAGGCTCTCGATCGCGTCGGCGAGATGAACTTCGGCGATGTTGTAGTCCCCCCGCTCCACCCGGAGCCGATGCGCCTCGAGCAGGACGTCCGCATGGCTGTGGCCCGCCGGTGGCTCGAACCGGTAGGAGGCGAGCTCGATCAGGAGGCCGAGCGGGTCCTTGAAGTAGATCGAGTCCATGAAGCCGCGATCCTTGACGCCGCTGTGCTCGATTCCGCGCTCGTCGAGCCGCTCGACCGCCTGCCGGAACGTCGCCTGCGAGAGGGCGAAAGCGAGATGGTGGACGCAGCCGGGGTCGGTCGGCGTCCGCTCCCCGTCCCCCCCACGCTCCTCGTTGGTGAAGACCGTGATCAGCCGCCCGTCGCCGGGATCGAAGTAGAGATGGCTCTCGGACTCGTTGTCGAGGTTCGGCTGCTCGAAGACGAACGGCATCCCCAGCAGCCCCTCCCAGAAGTCGATCGACGTCCGCCGATCCGTCCCGGTGATCGTCACGTGATGGAGGCCCTGGCTCTGGAGCTTGCGCATGCCGGGAACCTAACGCGGCGGAGCTGCGCCGTGGGTGGCGATCATGTCTCCGGCGGCGGAACGTAGGGGTCGGGATCGAGCGGGCCGGCGGCGATCAGCCGGTCGGCGATCTCGTCGAGCTCCGCGTCGTGGTCGGCGATCAGCGCCGCGGCGGCGGCCGGCAGGGCGTCGGTGAGGACGTGCTCGCGGGCGTCGTCGAGCGGGATCGCCTCGTCGAGGCGGATCTGGAGGCGGAAGTAGCAGGGGCCGCGGCCGATCTCGGCGCGGGCCGGGGCCGGTGCCCCCGGATCGTGGTTGAGGAGCATGTGGGCCCAGTGGTCGGCGCCGTCGGAGGCGCCATCGAGGACCGCGCCGAGGATCGGCGGCTCGCCTCCGTGCGGAAGGATCCAGCCGACCTTCCCCCAGCGACTGACCGAGCGCTGGTCGAAGCCCTCCTCGTGGACGCCGGTCCCGATCGAGACGACGAGGAGGTCGTCGGTCTCGACGCGCCCGGACGCGGCGGTCCGCTTCAGCGCCTCGGTTATCGCCGCGACCGAGGGGTTGTTGGCGAAGACGCCGCCGTCGACGAGGGCGCGGCCGTCCAGCTCGTGCGAGGGAAAGTAGGTCGGGGCGGCTGACGTCGCCATCGCCGCATCGACGATCGGGTGGTTGCGCGTCGCCGCGGCCGGATCGGACGGGTCGACCGGCTCCCGCGCCCGCCAGCGCTTGAAGAAGAACGGCTCGCGGTTCGTCATGTCGTAGGAGGCGACGATGACCTCGCGGACCGCATCGGCGAGCCTGACGTCGCCGAGTCGTCGGTGGACTGCCTCGGCGAGCGGGTCCAGCGAGTACTTCGGCGCCGCGTATCCCCACACCGTCCGCAGCCTTTCGAGCAGCGTCCGGTGGAAGATCCGCGGGCCGTCCTCGACGTAGAAGCCGGCCAGCTCGCCGGCGCTGACCTGCGGCCGCCCGGGGACGGCCGGATCCGGCGCGGTCAGGGCGAGCGCGACGAGCCCGCCCGTCGAGGTGCCGGCGAACAGGTTGAAGTAGTCGGAAACGTGGGCGCCATCGCCGGCGCGCTGCCGCAGCCGCCGCTCGAGGTCGGCTAGCACCAGCGCCGGGATCAGCCCGCGGATCCCTCCGCCGTCGACGGTGAGGATCCGGAAGCGATCGGTGGGTGGATCGGCCAGGCGTCGAATCTATCGCGCCCGCCGGGCTCCGTTTCGTGATCGTGCATTGTCATCCCAAGCGGCACGGCTTGCCCCTGGTCGACCTCGTCGAGGTAGCCGCGGGCGTCGCGGAATGCGCGCTCGATCAGCTCCTCGGTACGGCTGAAGTCGATCGGCAGGACGTTGAGCGGGCAGGGCGGCGGCAGGACGATCAGCCGCGCCAGGTCCTTCAGCGACTCGATCTCGATCAACAGCCGCCGCATCACGAGCAGGCTCATCGCATGAAGGAGCATGCCGAGCGCGCCCCGGGGCGGCTCCGACAGATCACAGGCGGTCCCGGTCGGGAGGATGTAGACGGTCTCGGCACCGAGCTCGATCGCGTGCGAGATCGGGGTGTTGTTGGCGACGCCGCCGTCGATCAGGTCCCGGCCCTCCCAGCGCGTCGGCGGGAAGACGCCGGGAAGGGCGGCGCTGGCCAGCACCGCGTCCCGCGCCGGCCCGCTCGACAGCCGCAGCTCGGATCCGCTGAGCGCGTCGGTCGCGATGACGTGGAAGGGGATCTTCGCGTCCTCGAGCCGATCGAACTCGATCTGCGCAGCGACGAGCCGGCGCAGGCTCGCCACCGGAACCAGGTGGTCCTTGAATCCGAAGAAGCCCAGGAACCCGGTCAGCGGATCGGGCGGGAAGACCTGCCATCTTCCGAGCCCGCGCCAGACCCGAGCGAGCTCGTCGATCGTCTCCACGGTCGCGGGCCGGGAGGCGATGAAGCCCCCGTTCAGGGCCCCGACCGAGGTTCCGATGATCAGATCCGGCTCCAGCTCGCGCTCGTAGAGCGCTCTCAGCATCCCGACCTGAATCGCGCCGAGGCTGGCGCCACCGGAGAGGACGAATGCGGTCTTGTCGGCCATGTCTTATCCGCGCCCCGCGAGCGGGACTTCTTACCGCACAGCCCGCTCACCGCTCGGGCCCTCGCCCGGATAGTCGAGCCGCCCGGCTTCCACACGCGCGTGGGGACTGAGCGCGTGCTCCTCGGGCGCCCGCCCGGGGAGCAGGTGGAGCACGCGCCACCCCCGCACCGTCATGGCGTCGGCGATCAAGCGCCGGTGGCAGCGGCTCGGATGCGCCTCGGCGCACATGACCGCCGTGCGCTGCTCGCGGGCGGTCGTCTCGAGCCGTTCGAGGCCCCGCTCGAACTCCGCCGTATGCATGTAGTCGGCATAGGCCCGAAACGACGCGTTGCTCCAGGCCGAGTTGTCCACCGCAGGTCTTTGCGGTTCTGCTTCGGCGCCTTGCGGCCGGCGGCGGCCGCCGAGCTCCTCGCCGAAGGGAAGGTAGGCGACGCCGGCCGCGGCGAGCGAGCGGGCCAGGGCGTCGGCACCGAACTGCGGGTTGCGCCGCGAGCCGGGAAACCGCCTGACGTCGGCGATCGCCCGGGTCGCTCCGCTGCGCAGCAGCGCGAGGAACTGCTCGATCGGCAGCGTCGAGTGGCCGACCGTGAGCAACGTGCCGGCGCCGGCCGGCCGGTCATCGGCCGCCGGATCGCAGCCGGCTTGGCCTTCAGCCGGCGTCGCGCTCGCGCTCGGCAGCGCGCTCGTCGTGGAACCCGGCGGCGCGGCCCTCGCGCCGGGCCTGCTCCTCGGCCGCGGCAGCACGACGCTCGCGCCCCTCGGCTGCGGCGACGTGGCCCTCGG
>DATMCB010000261.1:0-2306 GCA_035558835.1 Solirubrobacterales bacterium | reverse complement strand
AGTTCGGCCTCGTCCCGACCGCCTCCTCGGACTTCCACGGGCCGACCCACAAGACGTTCAGCAAGTGGGGCGATTACGACACGTACGGCCTCGGCGAGCCCCAGGTGCCGGCGAAGCCCGGCACCTGAACCCGCGGCGCAGCTGTGAAGATCCAGCTCTCGGCGCTGTACTGGCCTTGGTATCCCCTCGAGGAGCAGATCGCGCTGGCGACCGCCGCCGACGAGGCCGGGATCGACTGCGTCTGGGTGTCGGAGGCGTGGGGGCAGGACGTCGTCTCGGTGCTGGCGGTGATCGCCGATCGGACCGAGCGGATCGGTGTCGGCTCGGGGCTGATGCAGATCCCCGCGCGGCAACCGACCGCGGCGGCGATGGCGGCCGCGTCGATCGACACGATCTCCGGCGGCCGGATGCGGCTAGGGCTCGGCGTTTCCGGGCCGCAGGTGTCGGAGGGCTGGTACGGCGTTCCCTTCGAGCGCTCGCTCGGTCGGATCCGCGAGTACGTCGAGATCGTCCGGATGGCCTGGGCGCGCGAGCCGGTCGTCCACGAGGGGCGGAACTTCCAGATCCCGACCGCGGAGGGGATGGGCCTCGGCAAGCCGCTGAAGCTGATGGCGAAGCCGCCGCAGGAGCGGTTGCCGATCTACATCGGCGCGATCGGGCCGAAGTCGGTCGAGCTCGCCGGCGAGATCGCCGACGGCTGGATCCCCGCCTTCTACGACCCCGAGGACGGCGCCGGATTGATGGACGCCCTGCGCGCCGGCCTCGAGCGGGCCGGCCGCGACCGCGGCGAGATCGATGTCGCGCCGACGGTGCCGGTCGCCGTCGATGACGACGTCGACGAGGCCCGCAACGCCCTGCGGCCGCTGATCGCCTTCTACCTCGGCGGGATGGGCGCCAAGGACAAGAACTTCTACGTCGACCTGCTCGCCGCCAACGGCCTCGCCGACGAGGCGCACGAAGTCCAGGACCGTTTCCTCGATGGCGACCGGATCGGCGCCGCGATGGCGCTCTCGACCGAGGTGATCGACATGTGCGGCATCGCCTGCACTCCCGGCGAGCTCGAGTCGCGGGTCGCCCGGTTCGCCGACGGCGGCGCCGACTCGATGATCGCGATCGTCTTCGGCAGCGACCGCGAGGCGACCGTTCGCCGCCTCGCGACGCTTGCCTAGCCGATCAGCCCTTCGCCGGGATCAGTTCCTCGGCCTCGAGGTAGGCGAGCACCTGCTCGGCGCTCTCCTCGGGCGTCTTGTCGTGCGTCTCGACGCGGATCTCCGGGTTCTCGGGCTCCTCGTAGGGGTCGGAGATGCCCGTGAACTCCTTGATCTCGCCGGAGCGGGCCTTCGCGTAGAGGCCCTTGGTGTCGCGCTCCTCGCAGTCCTCGAGCGAGGTCGCGACGAAGACCTCGACGAAGCCGGCGCCGGTCGCCTCGTGCATCTTCCGGGCCTCGTCGCGGATCGCGCGGTAGGGCGAGATCGCGGCGGTGATCACCGGGACGCCGTTCCGCGAGAGCAGGTCGGCGACGAAGGCGATCCGGCGGATGTTGATGTCGCGGTCCTCCTTCGAGAACCCGAGGCCCTTCGAGAGGTTCTCGCGGACGACGTCGCCGTCGAGAACCTCGAGCGGGATCCCGCGATCCTCGAACTCGTCGATCAGCACCTCGGTGATCGTCGACTTGCCCGAGCCCGAGAGGCCGGTCATCCAGAGGGTGAAGCCCTTGTGGTCTGACATGTGGTTCGTGTTCCTTTGCTGTCTGCTGTGTGCTGTCTGCTGAAGTCGTTGCGCGCCGGGGGCCCCGCCTACATCTCCTTGTAGGCCTCGATGAGGATCTCGGCGACCTCGGGGCGGGAGAACTCGTGCGGCGGTGCCTCGCCGTTCTCGAGCATCTCGCGCACCTTGGTGCCGCTCAGGAACAGCCGGTCGTCGGCGGTGTGCGGGCAGGTCTTGTTGGAGCCGAGCCCTTCGCACTCGTAGCACCAGAAGGTGTGCTCGAACTTGAGCGGCTCGATGCCGAGCTTGTCGATGTCGATCTCGTCGAAGATCTTCTGGGCGTCGTAGGTTCCGTAGTAGTCGCCGACGCCGGCGTGGTCGCGGCCGACGATGAAGTGGGTGGCCCCGTAGTTGCGGCGGACGACCGCATGGAAGATCGCCTCGCGGGGACCCGCATAGCGCATCGCCGCCGGGTTGACCCCGAGCACGACCCGGTCGTTCGGGTAGTACTTCTCCATCAGGACCTCGTAGCAGCGCATCCGCACGTCGGCGGGGATGTCGCCCTTCTTGGTCTCGCCGATCAGCGGGTGCAGGAAGAG
>DATMCB010000260.1:0-6309 GCA_035558835.1 Solirubrobacterales bacterium | reverse complement strand
CGAGCAGCGCGAGATCGCGTCGCTCGACTGGCGCGGTCGCGGCGAGCCCGGCGGCGACCTGCTGATCCGCGGCGCCCACGGGTTCGATCCGCGTTCCGGCCTCGACCGCGAGTGCGACATCGTCGTCCGCGAGGGCCGGATCGCGGCGATCGCCGAATCCGGCGCCGGCGAGCTGCCCGAGGGCGGCGAGGAGCTCGACGCCTCCGGCCTGCACGCTTTCCCCGCCTTCTTCGACCCCCACGTCCACCTGCGGACCCCCGGGCAGGAGTACCGCGAGGACATCGAGTCCGGGACCCGCGCCGCCGCGGCGGGCGGCTTCTGCGGGATCGTCGCGATGGCGAACACCGACCCGGTCGTCGACGACCCGGCGATCGTCGCGGCGCTCCGCGAGCGGGCCGAGGCAGAGGCGGTCGTGCCGACCGGCTTCGTCGCGACCGTCACCCGCGGCATGGAGGGGCGCGAGCTGACCGAGATGGCGGCGCTGCGCGATGCCGGCGCGCTCGGCTTCTCCGACGACGGGCTGCCGATCGCCGACGCCGGCTTGATGCGCCGGGCGCTTCAGTACCAGCGGCTCGCCGGCGGCACGATCCTCCTCCACGAGGAGGATCCGGCGCTGACCGGCGACGGGGTCATGGGGGAGGGGGCGGTCTCGGCCGCGCTCGGCCTCGCCGGGGTGCCCGACGTCTCCGAGTCGACGATGATCGCCCGCGACGGGGCGCTCTGTCTCTACGAGGACGCCCGCGCCCACGTCCAGCACCTCTCGGCCCGCGCCTCGGTCGAGGCGGTCGCCGCCGCCAAGGCGGCCGGCGCGAAGCTGACGGCGGAGCTGACGCCGCATCACCTGGTCTTCACCGACGAGGAGGTCCGCAGCCTCGACTCGCGGTTCAAGATGAACCCGCCGCTTCGTACCGAGGACGATCGCCAGGCGCTGATCGAAGCGCTCCGCAGCGGCGTCGCCGACTGCATCGGCACCGACCACGCTCCCCACGCCCCGCACGAGAAGCAGGTCCCATTCGAGGTCGCCAACATGGGCGTGACCGGGCTCGAGACGGCGTTCGCCGCGCTCTACACGGAGTTGGTGCTGCCCGGCGTCGTCGACCTCGGCCTGATCGTCGAGCGGATGGGCGCCGGTGCCGAGCTGTTCGGGCTCGAGCCGTCGCGGATCGCCACCGACGCCGAGGCCGACATCGCCCTCGTCGACCTCGATGCCGAGTGGGAGGCGGGCGCCGACGGCTGGGAGAGCCGCTCCGACAACTCCTGCTTCGCGGGCCGGAGGCTGCGGGCGCGGCCGGTGATCACGATCGTCGCCGGCGCCGTCGCCTACCGCCGCCGCGAGTTCGCGATGAAGGTCGCCGGGTGAGCGCCAGGCTCGACCCCGGGCGCGCGGCACTGGTCGTCGTCGACGTCCAGGATGGGTTCCGGCCGGCGATCCCGGGCTTCGACCGGATCGCCGCAGCGGCGGCGACGATGGTCCGTGGCGCCGCGGCGATGGACGTCCCGATCGTCGTCACCGAGCAGTACCCGAAGGGGCTCGGACCGACGGTTCCCGAGGTCGCCGAGCACCTGCCGGAAGGGGTCGAGCCCCTCGCGAAGACAGCCTTCTCGGCCGCGTCCGCGGACGGGTTCGCGCTCGGCGGTCGCGAGCAGGCGATCGTCTGCGGCATCGAGGCCCACGTCTGCGTCAACCAGACCGTGCTCGAGCTGCTCGATGGCGGCATCGAGGTCCACGTCGTCACCGACGCGGTCGGCTCGCGCAGCCCCGCCGACCGCGAGCTCGGGATCGCCAAGGCCGAGCGGGCCGGAGCCTGGCCGACGAGCGTCGAGACGGCGCTCTTCGAGCTGCTCGGCGACGCCGGCAGCGACCGCTTCAAGCAGGTCCAGGGACTCGTCCTGGAGTACGCGCCGTGACCGCCGCCGCCGGCTACGTCCTGCTCGAGGACGGCTCGCGCCTCGACGGCGAGCTCTGCGGAGCCGCCGCCGAGACGCTCGGCGAGGTCGTCTTCAACACCGGCATGACCGGCTACCAGGAGTCGGTCACCGACCCCAGCTACGCCGGACAGATCATCACCTTCACCTACCCGCTGATCGGCAACTACGGCGTCAGCGCCGCGGCGATGGAGTCGGACGCCGTCCAGGCCCGCGGCGTGATCATGCGCGAGGCGAAGAACGGCGAGGACTTCGCCACCGCCGAGCGCGGCTGGCTCGACTGGCTCGAGGACTGCGGGGTGACGGCGATCACCGGCATCGACACCCGGGCGCTCGTTCGCCACATCCGCGACGCCGGCGCGATGCGGGGCGGCATCTTCGCGGCCGCGACCCCGTTCGAGGAGGCCCGCGAGCGGATTGCCGCCGAGCCGGCGATGGAGGGCTCCGACCTCGCCCGGACGGTCACGCCGCAGCAGCCGATCGTGATCGACGGCGACGGTCCCCACGTCGTCGGGCTCGACACGGGGATCAAGCTCTCGATCATCCGTCAGCTCCGCGAGCGCGGCTGCAAGGTCACGCTGCTCCCCTGCGGGTCGAGCCCCGAGGAGGTCCTGAGCCACGATCCCGATCTCGTCTTCCTCGCCAACGGGCCCGGCGACCCGGGAGCGCTCGACCACGTCGTCGCGACCGTCCGCGAGCTCGTCGGCAAGCGACCGGTCTTCGGCATCTGCCTCGGTCATCAGCTCCTCAGCAGGGCGGTCGGCCTCGACACCTTCAAGCTGCCCTTCGGCCACCGCGGCTCGAACCATCCGGTCAAGGACCTGGCGACCGGCCGGATCGAGATCACGGCCCAGAACCATGGCTTCGCAGTCGCCGGGCCGAACGGCGAGACGCGAATGGAGACCGACGAGCCGATCCGCTGGGAGACCGACTTCGGCGCCGCCGAGCTCTCCCACCTGAACCTCTACGACCGCACCGTCGAGGGCCTGAAGCTGCTCGACGTCCCCGGCGGCACCGTCCAGTACCACCCCGAGGCCGGCCCGGGGCCGCACGACGCGCGCTACCTGTTCGACCGGTTCCTGGAGCTGGCTGATGCCTAGGCGCGACGACATCTCCAAGATCCTCCTGATCGGCTCGGGGCCGATCGTGATCGGGCAGGCGGCGGAGTTCGACTACTCGGGGACGCAGGCGTGCAAGGTGCTGCGCGAGGAGGGCTACGAGATCGTCCTCGTCAACTCGAACCCGGCCACGATCATGACCGACCCGGAGTTCGCCGACCGCACCTACGTCGAGCCGCTGGTGCCGGAGGTCGTGGCCGCGATCATCGAGCGCGAGCGCCCCGACGCGCTGCTGCCGACGCTGGGCGGTCAGACCGCCCTCAACCTGGCGAAGGCGCTGCACGACGACGGGACCCTGGAGCGGTTCGGGGTGGAGCTGATCGGAGCCGACTACGACGCGATCCACCGGGCCGAGGACCGCGACGCCTTCCGGCGGACGATGGAGGCGGCGGGGCTGCGGGTGCCCTGGTCCCTGATCGCCGAGTCGGTCGCCGATGCCGAGACCGCGCTCGCCGACGGCTCGCTGACGCTGCCGGCGATCATCCGGCCCGCGTTCACGATGGGCGGGCAGGGCGGCGGCGCCGCGGCAACCGAGACGGAGCTCCGCCAGATCATCTCCGAGGGCCTCGCGGCGAGCCCGATCAACCAGGTCCTCGTCGAGGAGTCGGTGCTCGGCTGGGGCGAGTTCGAGCTCGAGCTGATGCGGGACCGAAACGACAACGTGATCGTCGTCTGCTCGATCGAGAACATCGACCCGATGGGCGTCCACACCGGCGACTCGGTGACGGTGGCGCCGGCGCAGAGCCTCAGCGACTCGCTCTACCAGGAGCTCCGCAACCAGGCGATCGCGGTGATCCGCGCCGTCGGCGTCGAGACCGGCGGCTCGAACGTCCAGTTCGGCGTCGATCCCGAGACCGGCGAGATCGTCGTCATCGAGATGAACCCGCGGGTCTCGCGGTCGTCGGCGCTCGCATCGAAGGCGACCGGCTTCCCGATCGCGAAGATCGCCGCCCGGCTCGCCGTCGGCTACACGCTCGACGAGATCCCCAACGACATCACCCGGGCGACGCCGGCCGCGTTCGAGCCGACGATCGACTACGTCGTCACGAAGATCCCTCGATTCGCCTTCGAGAAGTTCCCGGGCAGCGAGGGGCGGCTGACCACCCACATGAAGTCCGTCGGCGAGGCGATGGCGATCGGGCGGACCTTCCGCGAGTCGTTCGCGAAGGCGATGCGCTCGCGCGAGCTCGACGCCGCCGCCGAGGTCCCCGGCGACGACGAGGCGCTGCTCGACCGCCTCGAGACGCCCTCCTCGGACCGCTTCGACCTGATCCTGGATGGCTTCCGGCGCGGCATCGACCTCGAGCGGATCCATGCCCGCACCTCGATCGACCACTGGTACCTGCGGGAGCTCGCCGTGCTCGCGACCGAGGGCGACGGGACCGGTGGCCTCGACCGGACCTACAAGTCGGTCGACACCTGCGCGGCCGAGTTCGAGGCGGAGACGCCGTACTTCTACTCGGCCCACGAGCGCCCGAGCAGCGGCCCGATCGGCGCCGGCGAGGCCCGTCGCGGCGAGCGGCCGAGCGTCGTCATCCTCGGCTCCGGACCGAACCGGATCGGGCAGGGCATCGAGTTCGACTACTGCTGTGTCCATGCCGCGATGACGGTCCGCGAGTCCGGTCGCGACGCGGTGATGATCAACTGCAACCCGGAGACGGTCTCGACCGACTACGACACCTCCGATCGCCTCTACTTCGAGCCGCTCACCACCGAGGACGTTCTCGCCGTCGTCGCGCAAGAGGACCCCGAGGGGGTGATCGTCCAGTTCGGCGGGCAGACCCCGCTGCGGCTCGCGAAGCAGCTCGAGGAGGCCGGGGTGCCGCTGCTCGGTACGCCGGTCGACGCGATCGACCTCGCCGAGGACCGGGGCCGGTTCGGGGCGCTGCTCGAGCGCCTCGGGGTCCTCCACCCGCCGTACGGGACGGCGCTCAGCGCCGAGGAGGCGGAGTCGATCGCCGCCAAGGTCGGCTTCCCGCTGCTCGTCCGGCCCTCCTATGTCCTCGGCGGGCGGGCGATGGAGATCTGCTACTCGACCGAGGACCTCGGCACCTACCTGCATCGCTACGCGAAGGCCGATCGCGAGCATCCGCTCCTGCTCGACCGCTTCCTTGAGGACGCGATCGAGGTCGACGTCGATGCGCTGGCCGACGGCACCGACTGCGAGCTCGCCGGCGTCATGCAGCACGTCGAGGAGGCCGGGGTCCACTCCGGCGACTCGGCCTGCGTGCTGCCGCCGATGAGCCTCGGCGAGGAGATGCTCGGGCGGATCGCGGAGACGACGAGGGCGCTGGCGCTCGAGCTCGGCGTCGTCGGGCTGATCAACATCCAGTACGCCGTGGCCGGCGGCGAGCTCTACGTGATCGAGGCGAACCCGCGGGCGTCGCGGACCGTTCCCTTCGTCAGCAAGGCGATCGGGGCGCCGATCGCGAAGCTCGCCTGCCGGCTGATGCTCGGCGAGCGGCTCGCCGAGCTTGACCTGCCGGCGATGCCGCGCGGCCACGTCTCCGTCAAGGAGGCGGTGATGCCCTTCTCGCGGTTCAGCGGCGCCGACACGGTCCTCGGCCCGGAGATGAAGAGCACCGGCGAGGTGATGGGCGTCGCCGGCGACTTCCCGGCCGCGTTCGGGAAGGCGCAGACCGCCGCCGGCGTCGGCCTCCCCGACGCCGGGACCGTCTTCATCACCGTCACCGACAGCGACAAGGCGGCCGCGACCCAGCTCGCGACCCGGTTCTGCGACCTCGGCTTCAAGATCGTCGCGACCGGTGGGACGGCGCAGGCGATCTCGCGGATGGGGGTCCCGGTCGAGACGATCCACAAGCTCCACGAGGGCTCTCCGAACGTCGTCGACTACATCGAGCGCGGCGAGGTCGATCTCGTGATCAACACGCCGACCGGCTCCGGAGCGCGCGCCGACGGCTACGAGATCCGCAGCGCCGCGACGCGGAACGGCATCCCGTGTGTGACGACGATGACCGGCGCCTCGGCGGCGGCCCGGGCGATCGGCGCCGGGCGCAACAACGGCGCGATCGCGGTCCGGAGCCTTCAGGAGCTTCACGAGGAAGCGGCGCGGGCGGGCGTCGATGGCGCCTAGCGGCGTGCCCGTGCAGGCGGACGGCGGACAGCGGACGGCGGACAGCGTCGATGGACGGGTCCCGGCGCCGTTCGGGCGGCGCCGTGCGAGTGTGGTCGAGAACGCGACGAGCGGCGGGTACCTGATCATCACGGCGCTCGACGGCGAGGGGCCGGAACCGGCGGCCGGGCA
>DATMCB010000259.1:0-2890 GCA_035558835.1 Solirubrobacterales bacterium | reverse complement strand
CTCGACCGCGCCCGCCGCGACCTCGGCAACAACGCGATCCGGCTCGGCATCGAGTGGAGCCGGATCTTCCCGCGCTCGACCGCGCGGATCGAGACCGGACGGCACGTCTCGCTCGCCGAGCTCCGTCGCCTCGATGCGGTCGCCGACCAGCCGGCGGTCCGTCGCTACCGGCGGATCCTCCGCGGCGCTCGCGCGCGGGGCCTGCAGGTGATGCTGACGCTGAACCACTTCACGCTGCCGATCTGGATCGACGACCCCGCGGCGGTCCGCGCCAGGTTCGCGGGTCGCGACCCCGACGAGCCGGTCCCGCCGGGACTGCGCAGGGCCGGCTGGCTGAGCCGCTCGACGGTCGCCGAGTTCCGCAAGTACGCCGCCTACGCCGCCTGGAAGTTCCGCCGCCAGGTGAACCTCTGGGCGACGCTGAACGAGCCGCTGATCACGGTCTCGCAGGGCTTCGTCTCGATCCCCGGCGTGACCGGGGTGAAGGCGCCGGGCATCCTCTCCTACACGGCGGCACTGCGAGCGACGAACATGCTCGGCCACGCCAGCGCGGTCGCCTACGACGCGATCCATGACCACGATCCGCACGCGCGGGTGGGGATCGTCCACAACATGGTCGATTGGCGTCCCTACGACCCGAGCAACCCGGCCGACTCCGTCGCCGCAAGCCACGCCGATCAGATCCTCAACCGCGCCTTCCTCGAGGTTGCGGTGAACGGCTGGTTCGACACCGACGCCGACGGCATCGAGGACCCCGGCGAGGTCCGCCCGCGGCTCCGCGACAAGGCCGACTTCATCGGCGTCAACCACTACTCGCCGGCGCGCGCGCAGTCGCTCGGCTTCCCGGTGTCGAGCGCGATCCCGCTCTTCGACTTCGTCCCGCACGTCACCTATGCCGGTCACGGCAACCCCAACGGCGAGCCCTGCCCGACCGTCTGCTCCGACTTCGGCTGGGAGATCGACCCGAAGGGACTCCGGCACGTCGTCGAGGAAGCGGCTTCCTACGGCAAGCCCGTCTACGTGACCGAGAACGGGATCGACGACCGCGATGACGACCAGCGCCGCGCCTACATCCGCGGCTACCTCGCGTCTCTGAGCCGCGCGATCGCCGCCGGCGCCGACGTCCGCGGCTACTTCTACTGGTCGCTCACCGACAACTACGAGTGGGCCGAGGGCTACAGCGCCCACTTCGGCCTCTACGGCTACCGGCCGAAGTCGCTGCGCCGGATCGAGCGGCCGAGCGCGAGGCTCTACCGGCGTATTGCCCGCACCGGCAGGGTCGGCTGATCGAGCCAGGCCGGAGGGTCGTCGCCGTAGCGCTGGATCTGGTCGAACATCCGCGAGACGCCGGCGAGGCCGAGCTCGCGGACGCGGGTGACCGCGTCGAGGTCGAGGACGTCGGTGATCGTCTCCTCGGCCGCGCCCGATTGGTGGCGGACGATCCCCTCGGGATCGACGATCAGGCTGCGGCCGAGCCCGGTCGGCGCTGCCGCATTCAGCGAGACGACGTAGAGCTGGTTGAAGATCGCGTTCGCGCGCGCCATCACGATCTCGGCGGGGCGGTCGCTGGTCGTCGTCAGGCTGACGTGGGCGACGACCTCGGCGCCCATGAAGGCGAGCCGGCGGAAGGTCTCCGGGAAGCTGCCGTCGTAGCAGATCGCGACGCCGACCCTGGTCAGCCCCGGGATCTCGAAGGTGACGAGCTCCTCGCCGGGGACGCAGGGCTCGTGCGGCTGCCAGGGGAAGGCCTTGCGGTAGGCGGCGACGAGCTCGCCGTCGGGACCGAGGACGGGAGCGGTGTTGTGGATGGCGCCGCCGGCGCCGCGCTCGTAGACCGAGCCGGCGACGATCCAGAGGCCGTGCTCGCGGGCGATCGCGCCGACCCGCTCGGTCAGCGGCCCCGGGATCTCGACCGCCACCTGCTCCGCGTAGCCGGCGCCCTCGAGCTGGCCGGGGGCCGAGAGATGCAGCTCGGGCAGGAGGATCAGCTCGACGTGGGGAGCGATCGCGCGGGCGACGCTGATCTGCCCGGCGAGGCGGTCGGCGGTCGCGTCCGGGTCGCCCGCGACGGACGCCGTCTGCAGCGCGGCGATCGAGAGCGTCCGCATCGGCTCAGCCGGTGAGGACGGCCTCGAAGGCCTTGGTCACGTCGTCGCCGAGCTGGCCGCCGAGCACCGGCTCGAACGTGCAGTTCTTCGTGTAGCTCGCGCTCGGGAAGATCAGCTGGTTGTCGGCGAGCTCGGGGTCGCGCTTGCGGACGATCGCCTTGACGCCCTTGACCGGCGTCACGTAGTTGACCCATTCGGCGATGTCGGCCTGGACCTTCGGGTCGTATACGTAGTTCATCAGTGCCTGGGCCGCTTCGGGGTTCGGGGCGCCGACCGGGATCTCGAGACTCGTCGACCAGAGCATGCAGCCCTCCTTCGGCATCACGAACTCGATGTTCGGGTTGTCCGCCTGCAGCTGCACCGCGTCCCCGGACCAGCCGAGCGACGCCCAGGCGTCGCCCGATGCGAGCTCGCGGATGTAGTCGTTGCCGGTGAACTTGCGGATCTGCCCCGAGTCGGCGGCGGCCTTGATCTTGTCGACCGCCTCCATCCACTGCTCGGGCGTCGCCGTGTCGGGGTCGATGCCCATGCTCTTCAGCGTCATCGGGACCGTGTCGCGCAGCTCGGTCAGCATCGTGATGTGGCCCTTGTACTTGGGGTCGTAGAGATCCGAGATCGAGTCGATGTCCGGCGCCAGCTCCTTGTTGACGATGATCCCGGTCATCCCGGCCTGCCAGGGGACGGTGAAGTCGCGCTCGGGGTCGGCCGACGGATGGCGCAGCGCCGGGATCAGGTTCTTCTCGACGTTCGGGACCGCGCTCGGGTCGATCCGCTGCAGGTAG
>DATMCB010000258.1:0-2042 GCA_035558835.1 Solirubrobacterales bacterium | reverse complement strand
GTCAAGCTCAAGGGCCGCGAGCGTGCGCTCGCCGCCCACCGTTACATGGAGCGGGCCGTCGACACGGTCGGCGAGCTCGTCGCCGAGGAGGGCCTCGACTGCGACTACGTGCGTCCCGGCTTCCTGCGGATGGCGACGACGCCGGCCTACGAGCGCCGGATCCGCCGCGAGATCGAGCTCGCGCACTCGCTCGGCATCGACGGGATCGAGTGGCTCGACGGCGATGCGGCCCGGGAACGGGTCCACTCGGAGCGCTACCGGGGCGCCTGGTGGGAGCCGCGGACGGCCCTCGTCAACCCGCTGAAGCTGGTCCGCGAGATGAAGCGCGTGGCGACCGGCCTCGGGGCGATCGTCCACGAAGGCACTCCGGTCGGGTCGATCGAGCGCCCGGACCGCTTCCGGCTCTCGGTCCCGGGCGGGTCGGTCGACGCCGAGCGACTCGTCCTCGCGACCAACGCCTACTCGCACCTGCTGCCGCCGCTGCGCGGCAAGCAGATCCCCGCCTGGACCTACGTGATCGCGACCGAGCCGCTCAGCCCCGAGCGCCTCGAGCCGATCGGATGGGCCGGCCGCGAGGGCGTCGAGGACGCCCGCAACCTGATCCACTACTACCGGCTGACGCCCGACAACCGGCTGCTGATGGGCGGCGGGCCGGTCGGCCTCGGCTTCGGCCGCGACATGGACCGCGACTCGAATCCGGCGGCCTGGGCGCACCTCGAGCGGCACGTCCGCAGCCTGTTCCCCTCACTCGCCGGCGCCCGGATCACCGATCGCTGGGGAGGCCCCTTCTCGGTGACGAGCGACCTGACGCCGTCGATCGGCCGGCTCGGCGACTCGCGCGCCGTCTACTCGGTCGGCTGCATCGGCCACGGCGTCTCGATGACCCACCTGAACGGGCAGACGATCCGCGACCTCGTCCTCGAGCGCCGCACCGAGCTGACCGAGCACTTCTTCGTCGACCGCCGGGTGATCCCGTGGCCGCCGGAGCCGCTCCGGCTAGGCGTCTCGGTGGCGCTGCGCGGCATCCTCGGCCTCGAGGACCGCTTCCACGAGCGTTGATCGACACCGCTGGGTCGTCAGCCGCGCCAGCGGCGCGCGAACGGGAGCCGCCAGGTGTCCGGAGCGATCAGCTCGTTCAGCGACTTCGGGCCCCACGAGTGCGAGAAGTAGAGCTCGATCGGCGGCGGGTTCTCGAGCAGCGGCGCCGATACCTCCCAGAGCCGCTCGATGCCGTCGGCGGTCGTGAACAGCGTGTGGTCGCCGGCCATCGCGTCGCGGATCAGCCGCTCGTAGGCCTCGAGCGAGTCGCCGCCTCCATCGGCCTCGGTGCGCGAGAACTGCATCGACGTCTTCTCGAGCGTCATCGTCGGCCCCGGCCGCTTGCCGTAGAACGACAGCGACAGCCGCGCGTAGTCGTCGAGGTCGAAGGTCAGGTGGTCGGGCCCGTACTGGCCGACGCCGGAGCCGGAGGGGAACATGCTCTGCGGCGGCTCGCGGAAGGCGATCGAGATGATCCGCGCGCCCTCGGCCATCCGCTTGCCGGTTCGCAGGTAGAACGGGACGTCGGACCATCGCCAGTTGTCGACCTCGCACTTGAGGCCGATCAGGGTCTCGACCTCCGACTGCGGATCGACGCCGGGCTCGGAGCGGTATTCGTCGTACTGGCCGCGGACGACCCGGGCCGGATCGATCGGGCGGATCGAGCGGAAGACCTTGTTCTTCTCCTCGGTGATCGCGAGCGGATCGAGGTGGGTCGGCGGCTCCATCGCGAGGAAGGCGAGGATCTGCATCAGGTGGGTGACGACCATGTCGCGGTAGGCGCCGGTCGTCTCGTAGAAGGCGGCCCGGGAGCCGACGCCGATCGTCTCCGGCACGTCGATCTGGACGTGGTCGATGTGGTCGCGGTTCCAGATCGGCTCGAACATGCCGTTCGCGAACCGCAGCGCGAGCAAGTTCTGCACGGCCTCGCGCCCGAGGAAGTGGTCGATGCGGAACACGCGCTCCTCCGGGAACACGGAGTGCACGAGCGCGTTGAGCTCCAC
>DATMCB010000257.1:0-3621 GCA_035558835.1 Solirubrobacterales bacterium | reverse complement strand
CGCTGGCGCTCCGGGCAGTCGCGACGGCTCCATCCGGAGGCGCCCAGCAGGCGCTCGATCAGCAGGTCGAGGGCGCGCTCGAGCTGGGCGCCGTAGGCGGCTTCGGGGAGGCCGATCGCCTGGACGAGGTCCTCGTGCGGCGTCCGCGGTCGCAGCGGAGTATCGAGCCCGCGGGCGAGGTCGTGAGCCTCGAGGCCGAGGGCGCCGAAACGGTCGGCGATCGCGATCCGCGGTAGGCCGGCGAGGTCCCCGAGCGAGTCGACGCCGAGCCGCTCGAGGGTCGCGACGAGCCGCCCCGCCCGGGCGTCGTCGCGGCCCGACGACGCCGTCCGGTCGCGGAGGTCCCGATCGAGGAGCGCGACCGGGAGGGGGGCGAGGAAGTCGCGCTCGCTCCCCGCCGGGACGACCCGGATCGCCGGCCGGCGATTGCGTCCGCGCCGGCGGGTCATGGTCGCGGCGGCGCGCGCGCAGAAGCGGTTCGGCGCGCCCGCGATCCGAGCCGGCGTCCCGATCGCGCGAGCGGCCCGGGCCAGCACGTCCTCGCGCCGCGGTCCCCAGATGCCGCGGAGCCCGTCGACCGCGAAGAAAGCCTCGCCGGCGCGGCCGCTCTCGACCTCGGCGCCGATCGACTCGAGCCTGCGGACGATCCGCTCCCAGCCGCTCGCCGTCCGGCCCGGATCGGGAGGGTGGAGGATCAGCCGCGGGCAGCGCCCGAGCGCCTCCGAGACCGCCATCCCGGACCTGATCCCGAACGCCTCGGCGGCACCGCTGACCTCGCCGACGGCCTGCTCGCGGCCGGGCTCGGGGGCGAGGGCGATCGGCTTCGTCAGCATCTCCCTGCGCCCGCCCACCGCGGCGAGCAGTGAGAAGCGGGGGATGAGGACGGAGCCGACGGTCACGGGACTCGCCCACTCTACACGAACATACGTTCGCTACAAGCAGGAAATCGTCGCTGACCCCGATCTCGTCCCGTATCCGGGATCGATCGACCTCAGCGCGAGCGACTAAGTGGTGCGGACCCGGCGCACCACCTCGGCGCAGACCTCCGAGGTGGAGGCCTCGCCGCCGAGATCGTGGGTGCGGATGCCGTCGCCGGCGGCGCCGAGGGTCGCGTCGTAGACGGCTCGTGACGCCCGCTCCGCGTCCGCGACGCCGCGCTCGGCGGCGTAGTGGAGGACGGCGGCGCAGGCGAGGATCATCGCCATCGGATTGGCGATGTCCTTGCCGGCCAGGGAGGGGGCGGTGCCGTGCGGGGCCTCAGCCATCGCGACGGCGGGGCGGAGGTCGTCGTCGAGGCTGAGCAGGATCGACTCGGCGCCGGCGATCGAGCCGAACATCGGCATCACCAGGTCGCTGAGCAGGTCGCCGTCGCGGTTCAGCGTCGGGATCACGAGCGGGCCAGTGGCGGCACCGCCGACGAGCCCGGCGTAGGTGGCGTCGATCAGGACCGGCTCGTAGCCGACCTCCGGATGGCGCTCGGCCGCCGCGTCCATCTCCTCTTTCAGCATCCCCTCGTAGACCGGGCTGACCGTCCACTTCGGCCCGCCGTAGACACGCGCGGGCGGCCCGTCGTCCCCGGCGGCCGCGATCCGGAAGGCGTGCTCGGCGACCGCGCGGCAGACGCGGCGGCTGATCCGCTCGGTCCGGAACGCCAGCTCGTCGCCGGCGCTCGGCTCGCGCCACTGCTCGGCGCCGTAGGCGTCGCCGACGGCCATCCGGCAGACCGTGATCGGGTGATGGATCCCCGCGATCGGCGTCACGCCGGGGATCCGGCGGCCGGTCCGGACGATCACGGTCCCGTCGATCCCCTCGCGGATCAACCGGTTCGGGCTGCCGACGTCGTCGGCTCCCTCGGGGGTGATGGTCGCCGCCTTGAGGCCGAGCCCGGCGACGCGCATCGCGGCCGCCGCCTCGGTGCAGACCGCGTTCGCCGTCCGCCGCCGGTTCTCGAGCGAGAGGTCGAAGCGCTCGAGCTCGACCGGCAGCCCGATCACCTCCGGATCGAGGACGGCGAGCGCCGCCTCGAGCAGCTCCTGCCCGGTCTCGTCCCCGTCGAGGACGACGATGCGGACCGGCTCAGCCACCGCCCGCCGGCCGCCGTCCACCGCCCCCCGCCCCCTTTGCCGGCGGCGCCTCGGCGGCGAAGTCGAGGATCAGCTTCGCAGTCTCTGCCGGCGCCTCGACGTTCGGCGAATGACCGAGTCCGTCCAGCGTCTTCGTGATCGCTCCGGGGATGGCGTGGAACTCCTCGCCGACCGCCGCCGCGTCGATGATCTGATCCTCGCTGCCGTCGAGCCACAGCACCGGCACCCCGGTCGCCGTCAGTCGCGACGTCACCGACTGGTCCTCGACGAAAGCGTCGGCCGCGTCGCTGGACTTGGTGAAGGAGTCATAGGTCATCGCCCGGTTGTCGTCGACGACGCGGTCGGGGTCGTTCGGGAAGACCTCGCTCACGTCCGTGCCGGGGGCGAATGCAGAGCCGTAGCCGTTCTTGATCGTCGCGTCGAGCCGGAGCCGCCAGATCGCCTGGCCGACCAGCGGCGTCTGGATCAGCTTCTCGGTCAAAGGCAGCGTTACCTCGCCGGGCTCCGAGGAGGTGGCGATCAGGACCACCCGGTCGACCAGCTCGCTCGCCTGCTCGGCCAGTGACGTCGCGACCATGCCGCCGAGCGAGTGGCCGACGACCACGGCGCCCTGGACGCCGAGCGAGTTCAGGGCCTCGGCGACCGCCGCGCCCTGGGTGTCGATCTCGTAGCCGCTCTGCGGCTTCTCGGAGCCGCCGTGGCCGACCAGGTCGACCCTGATCACCCGATGGCGCTCGTTGAGCTTCGCGAGGATCGGGTTCCACCACTGCGACGAGCAGCCGAAGCAGTGGAGGAGGACGATCGGGGCGCCCTCCGGCCCGGAGCCGGTCGCCGGCGAGTCGAAGACCTGCAGGTCGACCGACGACGCCGACTCGATGCTGCCGCCGTCGGCTGTCACCGCGGCCGGCTTCGTCTGGCTGTCGAGCACGAGCATGTTGACGACTGCGAGCGCGATCAGGACGACGACGATGGCGACGACGGCCTTGAGCGCGCCGCGCATGGTCAGCCGGCCTCGACCTGCGCCGCCGTCAGCCCGAGCTCCTCGGCCCGATCGGCGAGCGCGCCGATCACGACCGTGATGTGCTCGGCCTCGTCGACGCCGAGCTCGTCGATCCCGCGGCTGATCTGCTCGCGGTCGACCTTGGCTGCGAACGAGGGCTGCTTGAGCTTCTTGCGGACCGACTTCGGCTTCAGCCCCTCGATCCCGGTCGGCCGGACGAGCGCACACGCCGTCACGAAGCCGGAGAGCTCATCGACCGCGTAGAGCGTCTTCGCCAGACGCGTGGTCCGCGGCACGTCGAGGTAGTCGGCGTGGCCGGCGACCGCCTCGATCACGTCATCCGGGTAGCCGCGCTTGCGGAGCTCCTCGAGGCCGATCCGCGGATGGCCGGTCTCAGGGTCGGGGAAGCGCTCGTAGTCGAGGTCGTGGACGAGGCCGGTGATCGCGTACTTCTCCTCGTCCTCGCCCCAGATCCGGGCATAGGCGCGCATCGACGCCTCGACCGCGAGCGCGTGCTTGCGCAGGGAGTCTGACCCG
>DATMCB010000256.1:0-8330 GCA_035558835.1 Solirubrobacterales bacterium | reverse complement strand
GGCGATCGCGGTGGCGGCATCGGGCGGACCGCAGCCGGCGCCGAGCCTCATCTATGCGGCCTTCGCGGCCGGAGCGGTGCCGGTCGCGGCGCAGATCGACGCCTATGAGGAGCTCGTCGACGACGAGGAGGGTGAGCGCGGCCTCGTCTTCCCGGCGGGTGACTCGCTGACGTTGGCCGGCCAGCTCGAGCGGCTGATCCGGGACGCGAAGCTGCGCGAGCGGCTCGCCGCCGCCGGCGCCGGGGCGGCCCGGTCGTTCGCCGACGTCGCCGACCAGCTCGAGTCGGTCTACGAGCGGATCACGTCGCGCCGCCATGACCCGGTCGGCAACCTGGAGGTGCGCCGGCGGATCGAGCGGCGGCCGACGATCGACTGCGACCTCCACATGCACACCGATCACTCGAACGACTGCGCGACGCCGGTCGAGGTCCTGCTCGAGACCGCCAAGGACCGCGGCATGGGGGCGATCGCGGTCACCGATCACAACGAGATCTCCGGCGCCCTCGCCGCCCGCGAGGCCGCCGAACGGATCGGCGACATCAAGGTGATCGTCGGCGAGGAGGTGAAGACGGCCGAGCAGGGCGAGGTCATCGGCCTCTTCCTCGAGGAGAAGATCGAGCGCGGGATGTCGATGGCGGAGACGGTCGCCGAGATCCGCCGCCAGGGCGGGCTCGTCTACGTCCCGCACCCGTTCGACCGCCTCCACTCGGTCCCCGACTACGAGCACCTGCTCGGGATGGTCGAGGAGATCGACATCCTCGAGGTCTTCAACCCGCGGGTCGCCTTCAGCGCCTTCAACGAGGAGGCGGAGCGGTTCGCCGCCAAGTACCGGATCGTTCCCGGCGCCGGCTCCGACGGACACGTCGCGCAGGCGCTCGGCAGCGTCCGGATCCGCCTCCACGACTTCGACGGGCCGGAGGAGTTCCTCGAGGCGATGCGGAGCGCCGACATCGTCCGCAAGCACAAGAACCTCGTCTACGTGCAGGCGCTGAAATGGATGCAGGCCGCGAGTGGCCAGGCCGGTGGGCGCAAGGACGTGATCGATGCGCGGCCCGTCAAGGGCGGACAGCGGGCGAGGCGGCGCCGGGCCGCCGCCGCGCGCGGCAAGAGTTGATTCAGGGGCCATAACGCCGTGCAACCCGAAGGAGAGGAACGGGGGCCGTCAAAAGAGTTGCCTGCCGTGCCGATCACCGAGGATCAGATCAAGGAGAAGTACCTGGAGCGCGCGATCCGCGAGCTCAACCAGCTCACCCACGAGCTCCAGGACTGCGAGGACTGTCCGCGGGGCAACCTGATGCCGGTGCTCGGCTCCGGTCATCCCCAGGCCGACGTGATGCTGCTCAAGCACGCGCCCAGCGTTGCGGAGATCGAGGAGGGCGTCGCCTTCTACGGCCGCGCCGGGACGGCGGTGATGAAGTCGCTGAAGCGGCTCGGCATCGATCCGCTCGTCGTCTACGGGACCCTCTGCGTCAAGTGCCCGCTCTCGGACCCGGCGCTGGCCTCGCCGAACTGCATCGCCCGCCTCGTCCGCGAGGTCGCGATCGTCGAGCCGCGCTGCATCGTCGTCATGGGCGAACCCGCCCTCGAGTGCCTCAACGACGTCCAGATCCCGCTCGCGGTGCCCGTCGAGGCGCGGCCGGGGCAGGTCCAGGCGCTGACGCCGACGATCGACGTGATCTTCACACCCGACATCGACGCCTCGCTCGACGCCGAGGGGCCGAAGCGCGAGTTCTGGCGCGCCTTCCGGGCGGTCGGCGGCTGGTACGAGGACCTGCCGCCCTACTGATTCCCCCGATCGGGCCGGAGCGCCCCCGGTCCGCCGCTACATTTCGCTGCCCATGCGCGTGCTCGGCCAGCTCATCACCTTCGTCGCGACCTTCATCGCGGCGGTGATCATCGGCTTCGGCGTTCCGCTCGGCTGGATCTGGATCGGCTCGCAGCTTCAGACCGGCTCGGGCGCGAGCACGGTCAACTTCTCGGTGGCGATGGTGATCCTGTTCGGGATCATCCTGACCTACGTGCTGCTGCTCTACCTGGCGGGGGTCGTGATGGCGTTCTTCGGGCCCCGCGAAGGCCCGGGTGGCGGGCCGGCACGGGCGCGGGCGCCGTGGATGCGCGGCATGACCGACACCCGCGAGCTCAAACGGGGCTCGGCGATGGGCGGGATCGAGCGGCTGTTCGTCGTCACGACGATGCTCGTCACGGTCGCCTTCTGGCTCTGGTTCGCGTTCAAGGCCGGAAGCCCGCTGCCGAATCAGTAAATCATCGAGGAGCCGCGGCGGTGGCGACGCGGTCCATCGTCTCCAGTCTGGCGCTGGCGAGGCCGCGGACGACGACGGTGTCGAGGGCCGCGTAGGCGGCGAGCATGCCGTCGGCGTCGTCGGGGTTCTCGGCCGCGACGCCGACCGTTCCCGGAGGCTGGCCGAGGCGCTCGAACTGCTTGCGGTAGCCGTCGTGGAGGTCCCGGTAGAAGCCCTCCTCCTTGGCGAGCCGCGTCTCGGCGTCGGCGCCCACCGACGTGCGGACGTAGCCGTAGACCCGCGGTGGCTCGCATCCGGCCTCGGCGGCGCCGCGCTCGACGTTGCCACGCGCCGCGGCCGCGTAGTCGGGGGTGACCCAGTTGAAGAAGGCGCCGTCGTAGGCGCCGCCGGCGAGGGCCGCCATCTTCGGGCCCATGGCGGCGAGGATCAGCTTCACCCCGGGGATCCGCTCGCGCAGCTCGTCGTGAGCCTCGCGCATCGTCGTCAACGGCTTCTTCGAGAAGCCGGCGCCGACACCGATCAGAAGCCGCGAGCGGTCGAGCCCGAGCGAGTCGATCTGCTCGTCGATCGCGGCGGGGGGATGGCGGTCGAGGGCGAGGACGCCGACGCCGAGCTGCAGCGCCGCTGACCCCTCGGCGAAGGCGGCGAGGGTCTCGAGACCGCTTGCAGCCGGGTGGTCGTTGGCCCACATCGACGTGTAGCCGAGCTCCTCGCAGCGGGCGGCGAGCGGAGTCGCGACGTCGGGATCGAGGCCGGCGGCGACGCCGAAGCCGCGGGCGCTCACCGGGTCTCCCGCTCGAGCAGGGCGACGCACTCGGTGTGGGGCGTCTGCGGGAACATGTCGACCGGTCGCACGCGGGCCAGCCTATAGCCGGCATCGACGATCTGCCGCGCGTTCGGGGCCATCGTCGTCGGGTTGCAGGAGACGTAGACGATTCGCTCGGCCTCGCACTCGAGGACGCGGCGAACGATCTTCGCCGAGAGCCCGGCGCGGGGCGGGTCGATGACGACGACGTCGGGCCGGCCCGCCTCCTCGAGCAGCGGCCTGATCCCGAGCCGGGCATCGGCTACGCGGAAGCGGGCATTGGCGATCCCGTTCAACTCGGCGTTCGCCTCCGCGTCCGCGATCGCTTCGGCGACGGTCTCGATACCCCAGACCTCGCCGGCGTCGGCGGCCATGCTGAGCCCGATCGTGCCGATCCCGCAGTAGAGGTCGAAGAGCCGCTCGCCGCTGCGGAGGCCGGCGTACTCGCGGGCGATCGCATAGAGCCGCTCGGCGGTCTCGGTGTTCGTCTGCAGGAACGCACCGGGGGAGACGCGGAGGTCGAGGCCGCCGAGGCGCTCGCGGAGATGCTCCTCGCCGAGCACCCCGGTCGGGCCGGCGGTGCCGCCCGATGGCCCGGCGATGACGGTGTGAAGGTCGACCGGCGGCCGCGGGATCGCCGCGGCAGCGGTGACGAGGCGGGTCTGGATCTGACCGGTGCGCCGGCCTTCGCGGACGATCAGGTTGCGGAGCTCGCCCGCGCCGGCCTCGTCGAGCGCGTGCAGCCCCTCGGAGCGGGCCCACTCGCGGACGGCATTGCGGGCGTCGTTGTTCTTGCGCGAGGCGAGCAGGCAGTCGTCGACGTCGACGATCCGGTCCCAGCGGCCGCGGGCGTGGAAGCCGAGGAGGGGGTCGGCGCCCCCGTTCTCGCTGGGAGCGCCGAACGAGTACTCGAGCTTGTTCCGGTAGCGCCACGGCTCATCGGCGACGACGATCGGCTCGAGCTCGATGCCGGCGAAGGAGCCGAGCCGCTCGAGCGCCTCCGCCACCTGTGCCTGCTTCTCGGCGATCTGACGCTCATAGGGAAGGCCCTGCCAGGTGGCTCCCGGACAGGGGTCGCCGCCGTGAACGCAGCGGTCGGGAATCCGCTCCGCGCTCGGCTCGAGCAGCTCGGCGATCGTCGCCTCCGCCCACGACTTCTTCGACTTGCCGATACGGACCCGGACGCGGTCGCCGGGGAGGCCACCGGGCACGAAGACGACGAAGCCCTCGTCGGTGCGGGCGATGCCGCGACCGCCCTGGGCGAGCGAGTCGACGCGGAGCTCGAGCTCGTCTCCGCGGCGGGGTCGGTTCCGGCTCGGCGGCGCGCTCAGGCGAGCGCCTTGTCGATCTTGTCGAGGATGCTCTTGCGGCCCTTGCCGTTCTTCTCGTGCGTGCGCACCTTGCGCAGCTCCGGCTTGCTGAGATCGCCGAGCCGGTGCCCGATCTGGGCGGCGGTCAGCTCGTCGTAGCCGGTGATCGGGAACCTCGGGCCGACGCCGGCGCGGCGGCGCGCGACATCGGCGCGGGCGAGCGGCTCTTCGGTGGCGTCACGGACGCCTCGCGCCGCCTTGCCGGCGGCTGCCTTGACCTGGCGCTGCGCCTTCGACGTCTCCTGCTCGACGCGCCGGCGGGCCTTGGTCGTGCGACGCTGGGCCTCCCGGGTCCGCTTCTCGACGCCCTTTCGCGCCTGCTCGAGCAGCGCCTCGAGCTCCTTGACGAGCTCCTTGGACTCCTTGCGGCTGCGGGCGACGAGCTTCGAGACGAGCTCGTTCGCATCGTCGCGGGTCATCCGGCCGCGCTTGACGGCATCGTCGACGATCTCCTGGATCCGCTCTCGGGACAGAGTGACGCTGCGCTCGAGGGCGTTGCGGAACTCCTCGACGCTCTTGTCGGGGCGATCCGCCGCTCGCGACGGCTGCGGCCGACTGGTCGTCTTCCGGCTGCTCGACGCCTTCGCGGCCGATGCCTTCTTCGTACCTGTCGGCTTCCGGCGGGTGCCGGTCGTCTTCTTGCGGGTGCTCGCCATCGGTTCGCCCTTCGTCGGTGTCGGGATGCGGGAAATATCGCATCGCCGGCCGGGCGCTGCCTCCGCGACGACTACGGGGTCGCGGCTTGCACGTCCGGCGTCGCGAAGAGCGCCTCGACCGGAGCGTGGTCGGAGAGCCGGATCGGGAGCGCGCTTCCGTCCGCTCCGCCGGTCGGATCGGGGACCTCGCGGCGCTCCGGCGCCCACTGACGTGGCCGCTTGATGATCTCGAGACCGGCGACGAGCAGATGGTCGATGACCCGGTCGCCGGTGGCCGCGTGGAGGCCGAACTCGGCGGCGAGGCGCGCGAAGACGTGGGGGCTGAGCGCCGGACGCAGGTTGAAGTCGCCGCCGAGCAGAAGCGGCGTCCCCGCCGCCCAGTCGCGGCCGGTCCGGGCCGCCTCGATCAGCTCCTCCTCGGCCGCCGGGCGGGCTGCGCTCGCGTGGAGGTTGGCGACGCACAGGGCATCGCCGAGCCGGGTGAAGGCCATCATCCGCCGCTCGGGCCGGGTCGCGAGGCGGAAGCTGCGGCGCTCGGTGGTGGCGCCGGCGCGACGGACGAGCGTCAGGTTCGATCCGCCCTCCCAGGAGGCGATCAGGTCGGGATTGCGGTCGGCGATCAGGGCCTGGACGCGCGCCAGGCCGGGCAGGTTCCGGCTCGTCGGGACGAGGTGCGGGTCGGCGTAGCAGGCGGTGGCGAGCCGCTCCGCCCAGCGCGGCGGGCACTCCTGGAGCAGCGCGACGTCCCAGGCCGCATTCGCGAGCACGGACTCGAACGCGGTGAGCAGATCGGTGTTGACCTGTGCGTGGGCCTTCCCGCGCTCGGTCCTTCCGAGCAGCCGCGAGCGCCATGTGAGGAGCTCCGGCTCGGGCGGATGGTCGCGGCCGTGGAACAGGTTCCAGCTCAGCGCGCGGACCTCCATCGACGGCGATTATCGGCGCGTCTGCGGCGGCACCGCCGGGCGACGCGGCCGGTGCCGGGGCACCTGGTGGGGAACGCTCGGCCGTCTTCGATCAGGCCGCGACCGGCCCTGAACGGACGGATCAACTGGCCGGTGGGCAACGCCTAGACTGCCCTTCCGCGGCCCCGTCGTCCAGTGGTCAGGACGCCAGGTTTTCATCCTGGAAACGGGAGTTCGATTCTCCCCGGGGCTATTCAAGAAACCTTTCGCATGTATCCAGAGATCGACATCGGACCGGTCACCCTGCAGACGTTCGGGCTGATGTTCGGATTCGGATTCGTCGCGGCCGGACTCGTCGTCGGGCGCCGGTTCAAGGAGCTCGGCAAGCCGGCGGACTGGGCCTACGAGATGGCGCTCGCGGCGCTCGTCGGCGGCCTCGTCGGCTCCCGCGTCTATTTCCTGATCGAGAACTGGGACGAGGTCAGCGACGACATCGTCGGCAACCTGTTCAGCGGCTCCGGGCTCGTCTGGTACGGCGGGGCGATCGGCGGCGCCCTCGCGGTGCTCGGCTGGGCCTGGTGGCGGGGGATCTTCTCGCTGATGCTCGCCGACGTCGCCGCCGTCCCGCTGGCGATCGGCTACGCGATCGGCCGCGTCGGCTGCCAGCTCTCCGGCGACGGCGACTACGGCCGCGCCTGGGACGGCCCATGGGCGATGGCGTACCCGGACGGCACCGTCCCGACCGACACGCCGGTCCACCCGACCCCCGTCTACGAGACCCTGTTCATGGGCGTTGCCGCGCTGGTGCTCTGGCGGCTCCGCGACCGGTTCCGGCCCGGGATTCTCTTCGCCCTCTACCTGATGGTCGCCGGCTTCGAGCGCTTCATGATCGAGTTCGTCCGCCGCAACGGCGACGCCGCGCTGGGACTGACACAGGCGCAGCTCGCCAGCGTCGCGATGATCGTCGTCGGCGGGATCTGGTTCGCGGTGATCGCCGGTCGCGGCCAGCTCCGCACGCCGACGCCGCCCCGCTTCGCCTGATCCACCCGGGTACGCGGCTCAGCTCGACCGGGTCAGTCCGCCGTCGAGCGGGATCGTCGTCCCGGTCAGATAGGCGGCCCGCTCCGAGCAGACGAAGGTGACGAGGTCCCCGTACTCCTCGGGACGGCCGAGCCGGCCGGCGGGGACGTCGGCCCGCGCCTGCTCCTCGGCCGCCTCGATCGAACCGTGCAGCGAGGCGAGCCGCTCCGTGGCGAAGCGCCCCGTCGCGATCGTGTTGACGGTGACCCCGTCGGCCGCGACCTCACGGGCGAGCGTGGCCAGGAAGCCCGCCGTCGCGGCCCGGTTGGCGTTCGAGAGCGTCAGGTTCGGGATCGGCTCGCGGATCGACGTCGACGAGATCGAGACGATCCGCCCCCAGCCGCGTTCCCGCATCGCGGGCACGCACAGCTTGGCGAGGATCACCGGCGCGAGGACGAGCGATCGGTAGGCGTCGGTCCAGGTCTCCAGGTCGGCGTCGAGCGCCGCGCCTCCCGGCGGCCCGCCCGTGTTGAGGATGAGGATCTCGACCGGTCCGAGCGCCGACGCGACCCGTTCCGGCAGCGCCGCGACGGCGTCCGCGTCGCCGGTGTCGACAGCGACGACCGCCGTCTCGCCGTCGATCCCGGCCGCAACCGCTTCGAGCTCGTCGACCGATCGCGCCGCCAACGCGACCCGCGCGCCCTCGCTTCCAAGCGCTTCAGCGACCGCGCGCCCGAGCCCGCGGCTCGCTCCGAGAACGAGCGCGACCCGACCGTCGATCCCGAGGTCCATCGGCGCCGACCCTACCGGCTCCCCGGCCGTTGGGCTTCGTTAGCGTGCCGAGTCCTGGTTCAGCCTTCCCCATCTTCTGGATCGGCCAACCCATCATCAATGAGGACTGGAGGTCTTCATGCGAACTGCACGGAGAGCGATCGCCGTCGCGACCGCCACAGCCGCAGCTCTGCTGATCCTGGCGCTGACTGCCACGGCCGCGGACGCCTACGTCTACTGGGCCAACTCCGGGGGCGGCAAGTCGATCGGTCGGGCCAACCCCGATGGCAGCGGCGTCAATCGGACGTTCATCACCGGGATCAACGGGCCGCAGGGGCTCGCGGCAGACAGCAAGTACATCTATTGGGGCAATCTCGGCACCGACACGATCGGCCGCGCGAAGCTCGACGGCACGAGCGTCCGTCCGTCCTTCATCACCGGCGCCGACTTCCCGCAGGGCGTGGCGGTCGACGGCACCCACATCTACTGGGCGAACGTCGGGACCCACTCGATCGCACGGGCCAACCTCGACGGGAGCGGGGTGG
>DATMCB010000255.1:0-3671 GCA_035558835.1 Solirubrobacterales bacterium | reverse complement strand
GGCTTCGAGACCGACGAGGAGCCCTCGCCGTTCGAGGTCGTCGCGACCCGGCCCGTCTACCGGCTCCGCCGTTACTACCCGCCGGCGCCGGGCGAGAAGGAAGGCGCGGGACCGCCGCTGATGCTGGTGCCGCCGATGATGCTCGCCGCCGACATCTACGACGTCGCGCCGTCGACCAGCGCGGTCGAGATCCTCGCCCGCAACGGCGTCGATCCCTGGGTCGTCGACTTCGGCGCTCCCGAGCACGAGGAGGGCGGCCTCGAGCGCTCGCTCAACGACCACGTGGTCGCGCTCGACGAGGCGATCGACCTGGTCCGCGAGGCGACCGGCCACGACCGGATCCACATCGGCGGCTACTCGCAGGGCGGGATGTTCTGCTACCAGGTCGCCGCCTACCGCCGCTCGCGCGGAATCGACTCGATCGTCGCCTTCGGCAGCCCGGTCGACACCCGCGGGACGCTCAGCTTCGGCCTCCCCGAGGACACGGCGATCGCGGTTGCCTCGTTCCTCGCCGAGCACGTCTTCGCGACCTCCGGCGTCCCGGCGTGGATGAGCCGCACCGGCTTCCGGCTCCTCGACCCGGCGAAGACGATGCGCCAGCGGCTCGACTTCCTCCGCCAGCTTCACGACCGCGAGGCGCTCCTTCCCCGTGAGCGCCAGCGACGCTTCCTCGAGGCCGAGGGCTGGGTGGCGTGGCCGGGCCCGGCGCTCGCCGACGTGATTCGCCAGTTCGGCGTCCACAACCGGCTCGTCTCCGGCGGCTTCGTGATCGAGGACCGGCTCGTGACGCTCGCCGACATGACCTGCCCGATCCTCGCGTTCGTCGGCGAGACCGACGAGATCGCCCCGGCGAAGTCGGTCCGAGCGGCGCGCTGGGCGGCGCCGCGCTCCGAGGTCTACGAGGTGACGCTCCCGGCCGGTCACTTCGGGCTCGTCGTCGGCTCGACCGCGGTCGAGACGACCTGGCCGACGGTCGCCGCCTGGGCCCACTGGCGGGCCGACGGCGGCGAGCTTCCCGAGGGCATCCGGCAGGTCGAGGAGGAGGTCGAGCGCCCCGACGACGGGATCAGCGGCCAGGACCGTCTCGCGGCCTCGGCCCAGCTCGCGCTCGGGGCCGGGATCGGGACCGTGCAGTCGCTCGCCGGCGCCGCCATCGGCGCGACCCGGACGCTGCGCGAGGTGATCGGCGACCGGGCGAGCCAGCTCGAGCAGCTCAACCGGCTCGGCAACCTCAACCCGGGAACCCGGATCTCGCTCGGGCTACTTCTCGACGAGCGCGCCGAGGAGGAGCCCGAGGACGTCGTCCTGCTCTTCGAGGACCGCGCCCACACGCAGGAGGCGGTGAAGCGCCGGATCGACAACGTCGTCCGCGGGCTGCTCGAGATCGGCGTCCGCCAGGGCGAGCTCGTCGGCGTCCTCATGCAGACGCGGCCGAGCGCGCTGACCGTGGTCGCGGCGCTGAACCGGCTCGGCGCCGTCGCGGTCCTGATGCGCCCCGACGGCGATCCCGGCATCGAGGCCGAGCTCGCCCGCGTCCGCCGGATCATCGCCGACCCCCAGAACGGCGAGGCGGCGCAGGCCGCGACCAGCGTTCAGGTCTACGTGCTCGGCGGCGGCGGCAAGGACCGCAAGCTCCCGCGCGGGCTGATCGACATGGAGCGGATCGACCCGGACGCGGTCGAGGTCCCCGCCTGGCACGAGCCGAACCCGGGCCGCGCCGGCGATCTCGCGTTCATCCTCTTCACCGGCAGCGGCGAGCGGACGCTGGCCAACCGGATCACGAACGGCCGCTGGGCGCTCTCCGCATTCGGCACCGCCTCGTCGGCGTCGCTGTCACGCAGCGACACGGTCTACAGCGCCAGCCCCGTCTATCACCCCTCGGCGCTGTTGATGAGCGTCGGCGGCGTCGTCGCCGGCGGCGCCCGCCTCGCTGTCGGCTCCCGCTTCGAGCCGTCGATCTTCTGGGACGAGGTGCGCCGCTACGGCGCCACGGTCGTCTCCTACACCTGGGCGATGATGGACGAGATCGCCGAGGCGCCGCCGCATCCCGGCGAGCGCCACCATCCGGTCCGGCTCTTCATCGGCTCGGGGATGCCGCGCGGGCTCTGGAAGCGCGTCAGCGAGCGCTTCGCGCCGGCCCGCGTCCTCGAGTTCTACGCCTCGACCGAGGGCGATGCCGTACTCGTCAACGTGCCCGGCCTGAAGGCCGGCTGCAAGGGCCGGCCGCTGCCGGGCAGCGCCGAGGTCCGGGTCGCCGCCTACGACCCGCTCGACCGCGGCCTCGTCCTCGGCGACAACGGCTTCGCGATCGAATGCGCGCGGACCGATCCGGGGATGCTCCTCGCCCGGGTCCGCCACGACGCGATCGGCCTCGGCGAGGGCGTCCTCCGCGGCGTCTTCGAGCCCGGCGACGCCTGGCTCGAGACCGGGGACCTGTTCGTCGTCGACTCCGACGGCGACTTCTGGCTGGTCGACCACGCCCCCTCGGTGATCCGCGCCGCCTCCGGCGCCGTCTACTCCGGACCGATCCAGGACGCCCTCGGCGACGTCGAATCGGTGGCGCTCGCCGTCGCCTACGGCGTTCCCCGCGACGACGGCGCCGAGGTGCCCTGCGCGGCCGTGACCCTGCGCGCCGGCCACGAGCTCGACCTCCACGAGGTCGAAGCGGCGCTCGCCGACCTCGGCGACCGCGGCATCCCCTGGGTCCTCCGCGTCGTCGACCGGATCCCGCTGACCACCTGGTACCGGCCGATCACCGGCCCGCTCGCCGCCGAGGGGCTGCCGCTGCCGACCACGCCTCCGACCGCCTGGTACTGGGACCCACGCAAGGGCGGCTACCGGCGGATGAGCAAGGCGGGCCGCGAGCGCCTGTTGCGCTGACCCGCTCTACCCTCCCGGCCATGCGGATCCTGTTCGTCTGCCTCGGCAACATCTGCCGCTCGCCCACGGCCGAGGGCGTGCTCCGGCACCGCCTCGCCGCGGCGGGACTGGGCGCCGACGTCGACGTCGAGAGCGCCGGGACGGGCGACTGGCACATCGGCAGTCCGCCGGACCGGCGGGCGAGCGCGGCGGCGGCGAGTCGAGGCGTCGCGCTCGAGAGCCGCGCCCAGGGCTTCGACCCGTCGCACTTCGACGAGTTCGACCTGATCCTCGCGATGGACCGCCAGAACCTCGCCGACGTCCGGGCGCTGGCGCCGGATGCGGCCGCGGCGGGCAAGCTCCACCTGTTCCGCGAGTACGACCCGCTCGCGGTCGAGTCCGGCGACCTCGAGGTCCCCGATCCGTACTTCGGCGGCGATCAGGGGTTCGAGGACGTGCTCGACATGATCGAGCGCGCCTGCGACGGTCTGATCGCCGAGATCCGCTCGGCGACCGCGGCCAGCGGTTGAGCGGCGAGGAGACGATCGCCGCCGCCGGACGTGCCCTCGGCACGCCGGTCGAGCGGGCCCGCCGGGTGGCCGGCGGCGACATCAACGACGCCTGGCAGCTCCGGTTGGCCGACGGGACCGAGGCCTTCCTGAAGAGCCGCCCGGGCGCCCGCGACGGCGAGTACGAGCTCGAGGCCGCCGGGCTCGAGTGGCTCGGGGACGTCGCCGGCGGCCTGCCCGTCCCGACTGTCCTCGGCGTGGTCGGCGAGGATGGGGCCCGCGGGCTGGTCCTCGAGTGGGTCG
>DATMCB010000254.1:0-5184 GCA_035558835.1 Solirubrobacterales bacterium | reverse complement strand
AAGCCGAGCGCAAGCGCGTCGCCCGCGAGCTCCACGATGAGGTCGGTCAGGGCCTCGTCGCGGTTGCGCTGATGGCCGAGCAGGCGGCCGCGAACCCGCCCGACGATCCCTCCGGGCGCTTCGCGGAGATCGCCCGCCGCGTCCACTTCTACCTCGACGAGCTGCGCCGGATCGCCCATGAGCTGCGCCCGGAGATGCTCGACGACCTAGGCCTCGAAGACGCCCTCGTCGCCCTCGCCGCCGGCACCGCCCGCGACCGCGGGATCGTCGTCGATCGGCGGCTGCCCCGTGATCTCGGCCCGCTGACCGGCGAGCAGGAGCTCGTCGTCTACCGGGTCGCCCAGGAGGCGCTCGGCAACGTCGCTCGGCACTCCGGCGCAGCGCGGGCGGCGATCGGCATCGACCGGCGCGGCGATCTGCTCACGCTCGAGGTCAGCGACGACGGTCGCGGGATCGACCCGGGGCAGGAGCCGGGAGACGGGATCAAGGGCATGCGCGAGCGGGCCGCGCTCGTCGGCGGGCGGGTCGAGATCGGGCCCCGCGCGGATGCGGGAACACGCGTCCGGCTGCTGCTTCCGGTGGAGGCGAGCTGACGTGTCGGTTCCCCTTCAAGCGAAGATCCTCCTCGCCGACGATCACGAGATGGTCCGCGACGGGCTCGCTCTCGTCATCGACTCGGCGCCCGACCTCGAGGTCGCGGGCGTCGCGAGCGACGGCGTCGAGGCACTCCGCGCAGTGCTCACCGGCGATTTCGACCTCGCGGTGCTCGACGTCTCGATGCCGCGGATGACCGGGATCAACGTCGCCCGCGAGGTGGTCCGCCAGCGCCCCGACGTCCGCGTCGTGATGCTCTCGATGCACGACAACGAGCAGTACTACCTCGCCGCGCTCGAGGCGGGTGCGAACGGCTACGTCCTCAAGTCGGCGGCCAACCGCGACCTGATCGAGGCCTGCCGCTGGGCGCTTCGGGGCGGCCCGTTCGTCCATCCGCGGATGGCGGGGGCGGCGATCTCCGAGCTCGCCGTTACGGCCGAGGATGGCGACGGCGATCCTCTGACTCCCCGCGAGACCGACGTCGTCAAGCTGATCGCCGAGGGCTACACGAGCGACGAGATCGGCGAGATGCTGATCATCAGCAGCCGCACCGTCGACCGGCATCGCGCCAACGTCCTCGAGAAGCTCGGCATGCGAAATCGCGTCGAGCTGACCCGCTACGCGATCCGCAGCGGCCTCGTCGAGGCCTAGATGGTCTAGCCGGCGTCAGGCCGCGGCGGGCTCGGCGCCGGAGATCGCCACGGCGACGATCTCGAGGGTCTGCTCGGCGCCGTTCGGCAGCTCGACGACGACCTCCGCGCCGACGCTGCGGCCGAGGATCGCCTGGCCGATCGGCGAGGAAGCCGACACGCTGTCCCCGTCGATCGCCTCGTAGGCGCCGACGAGCCGCCGCTTCATCTCCTTGCCGCCGGCGCGGATCGTCACCGTCGTGCCGAGGCTGACGACGTCGGTGGCGGCGTCGTCGGCGTCGACGATCCTCGCCGCGGCGAGGACCTCGGTCAGCGACCGCACCCGGGCGCTCGTCACCGCTTCCTCCTCGAGGAGCTGCAGGTAGTCGTCGTTCTCGGTCGCCTCTCCGAACTCGCGGATCCGCCGCATCCGCCGCGGCAGCTCGACGCGGATCTCCTCCTGGAGTGCCTCGAGCTTCGCGCGGAGCTCGCGCTCGCCCTCGCGGGTGAGGAGGATCGTGGTCGGGGCCGGCGGCAGTGCCACCTGCTCGGCAATCGTGTCTGTTCTCGCGGACATGGACCGAGCATGGCCGCTCGGCGGACGTTCCGACATGGGTACCGATGCCCATTCGCGGCGGCGCCGATACGCATTTCCGCCCATTGCCGGGTGCGCCGCCAAGGCCGACACTGCCGTGCATGGGCATCAATCAGATCAGACAGCGCGTCGAACGCCGGCAGGTCCTCGCATCGGCCGGCCCTCCCCCGGCCATGAAGCGGTCGCAGGCGATCGTCTACGAACGTTGCACGGAACTGGCCGAGGCCGCACAGGAGCTCGAGCGGGTCGCCGCAACCGGCGGGACCGAGGACGCCGTGCCGGCGGCGCTCGGCTGTGTGACCTCGACGTTCGAGTCGCTGGCCAACTCGATGCTGATGATGCGCGGCGTCGTCCTTCGCGCTCACGAGAACGAGGCGACGACGCCTCCCGAGGCGGAGCGGCTCGCCCGGCTCCTCTACGCGATCGACCAGAACCTCCGGTTCGCGGCCCATGCCGCCGATCTCGGCTGCCGCGGCAGCGCGGAAGCGCCCGTCGAGGCGAGCGAGAGCGTTCGCGCCGGCTGAGCCGCCCTGCCCGAACCACGCATGTAGGGTGCCCGGCAATGGAGACCTGGTCGCTGAACGACCTCGAGGTGCGTCCCGGCAGCCCGGAGATCGTCGCCTCCACCGATGACGCCCGCGCGATCGTCATCGACCTACCCGCCGGCGAGAGCCTCGACGACCACGAGGTCCACGAGTCGGCCTGGCTCGTCGTCCTCGCCGGCGAGATCGAGGTGACGGCGCTCGCATCGTCGGAGGCCTTCAGCGGCGGCGTCGGCACCTTCGTCCGTTTCGATCCCGCCGAGCGCCACCGGGTCGACGCGACGAGCGATGCCCGATTCCTGCTCCTCCTCACCCCCTGGCCCGGCCCCGGTCACCCAGGCACGCTCAGCCTCGAGGAGAAGGCACAGGTCAGGGAACGGGCAGCCGAACGGGCCGATCGGTCCGGCCCGCCGAGCTGACGAGGGCCGCGATCTCGGTCGGCGGGCGGCGCCGGCCGGCGAGGAACGGCAACTCGTGGCGGGTGAAGCGGCGCGCTCCGGCCGCCCGCAGGCTCCGCATCAGGTCGGTGATCACGCCGAGCCGATCGGACTCGAATGCGAGCAGCCACTCGTAATCGCCGAGCCCGAACGCGCTGATGGTGTTCGCCTGGACGTCGGGGAACTCGCGTCCCATCTTCCCGTGCTCGGCGAGCAGCTCGGCGCGCTCGGCGGCCGGCAGCAGGTACCAGTCGTGGGTCCGCACGTAGGGATAGACGCAGACGAAGTCGAGCGGCTCGCGACCTTCGACGAACGCAGGCAGGTGCCCGGCGTTGAACTCGGCCGGCCGGTGGACCCCGATCGCGGTCCACCAGAGATCGAGCATCGCGCCGAGCCGCGAGCGCTCGAAGGCGGCGAGCGCCTCCTGAAGCTCGACCGGGTCCGAGGCGATCAACCAGAGCAGCAGATCGGCCTCGGCCCGGAACCCGGTCAAGTCGTAGGCGCCGCGAAGGGTCACCTGCCCGAGGCTGCTCTCCGCCTCGGCCGCGAGCTCAGCCGGCGCCGCGGCCGGCGCGCCGGGCGCGGGCCCGCGCGCGTGGAAGGCGCTGTAGGCGACCCAACTCTCGGCGCCGGCGTCACCCGCCTGATCCCCTCCGCCTACAGCCACGGCGTGTCCCAGGCGAGGCCGATGCCGACGAGCGTGCTGGCGGCCATGAACGCGATCACGGCTCCGTGCGCGGCGAGCGCCCGGGCGGCGGCGCCGGCGGCGAGCGCCCGCCGGGCGATCGACAAGAGGGCTGCGAGGAGTGCGATGCCACCGACCACGACGAGCAACCGCGCGTCGGCCAGGACCCCGGCCGGGACCGCGATCACGCCGGCCAGCCAGGCGGTGGCCTCGGGCGCGGTCCGGCGGTCCGCCGCGGCCCCGAGGCGCTCCTCGCCGAGGGCGAGCAGCCACGGCGCCAGCGCTCCGACGAGGACCAGGTAGGCGATCAGCCAGATGCCGTGATCGAACGGAGCGGCGATGCGGAGGACGACGGCGACCACGGCCGCGGCCGCACCGATCAGCGCCACGAGGCCGATCGGGCGACCGCTGCCGATCGTCCCCCGTTCGAGGCCGAACCCGCCGATGGCGACGTCCGGTTCAGCCAAGGGTGCCCTTGAAGTAGGCGGCATTGAGGGCGGTGAAGCGCTCCCACTCCGGCGGGACCTGCTCCTGCGCGTAGATCGCGTCGACCGGGCAGGCCTCGACGCACGCGTCGCAGTCGATGCACTCGTCGGGATCGATGTAGAGCTGCTCGTGCGCGTCGTAGTCGGGCTCCTCGGGGGTCGGATGGATGCAATCCACCGGGCAGACCTCCACACACGAGTTGTCCTTCTCGCCGATGCACGGCTCCGTGATCACGTAGGTCATTCACACCTCCGAAGGTGATCGATGGATTTACACAGGCTACGTATGCAAAACCGTAGCAGCGAATCGGTTGCTTTGCACAGCCGCAATGTGCAAAACTGCGCGGGATGGAAGCGCCGGAGGAGCAGAGGCTGCTCGGACAGCCGACGCGGGCGCGCCTGTTCTCGACACTCCGCGAGCTGCGCCGCGCCGCCACCACCGAGGAGTTGGCGACGGCGCTCGACATGCACGTCAACGGAATCCGCCGCCACCTCGAGCGGATGCATCGCGGCGGCCTGCTCGAGCGCAGCCGCACCAAATACGGCCGCGGCCGCCCCCGCGACGAGTGGTCGATCGCGCCCGGCGCCAGCCCCGACGGCGGCCCTCCCCAGGGCTATGCCGACGTCGCGCGCTGGCTCGCCCGGGCGACTCCGACCGGCCCCGCCGGCCTGCGCCGGATCGAGCGGACCGGCCGCGAGATCGGCCGCGACCTCGTCGATGGCCCCGTGGAAGAGGTTCCCGAGGCATTCCGGCGGACGTTCGCCGCGCTCGGCTTTCAGCCCGAGGTCGCGGTCGGTCCCGACGGCGCGATGACCGCGAAGCTCTGCAACTGCCCCTATCGCGACTCGGTCCGCGAGAACCCGGACGTGATCTGCATCCTCCATCGGGGCCTCACCGCCGGTGTCCTCGACACGCTCGATCCCGAGGCCGAGATGGTCGGATTCGAGCCCCACGATCCCGACCGCGCCGGCTGCATGGTCGAGGTCGCACTCGCCCGCGCAGCGGACTGACCCTCGCCGTTCGATAAGCCGGGCCTATCAACTCTGGCCTGACAGATATTGGACACACGATGTGTGGATAACTAGCCTCGGCCCGGCGCGGTTTGGCCGCGTCCGCCAATGCCGGTCCTCCACCCCGCACATCCCACCGCTGCCCCGAGCGCCCCTCCGGCGCCGCGGCGGCGGCCGCTTCGCGATCCGGGCTGGCCACGCGCGCT
>DATMCB010000253.1:0-6041 GCA_035558835.1 Solirubrobacterales bacterium | reverse complement strand
CCCATGTCCATGCCGGGCCAGAGCCGTAGCCGCTCGACCTCGAGCCGGACGCCGTCGACGGCATCCGGGATCGACTCGATGACCGGGTCGAAGCTCGCCTCGTCGTCGGCCCGCATGTCGATCGAGAGCTCGCCGTTGCCGGGGACGACGTTGATGCCCTCGCCGGAGCTGATCATCGTCGGGACCACGCTCAGCGCCTCCGGCCCTCGTGGGTCGTGGCGGCCGGCGAGCGTCGTCGCGACCGTGGCGAGGGCGAGCAGGGCGTTGCGTCCGGCGTCCGGGTTGGCGCCGGCATGGGCGGCGACGCCGCTCGCCGCGACCCGGATCGCCGCTGCCGCCTTGCGGCGGACGACGACCGCCTCCTCCCCGTCCGTGTTGCGCTCGCCGCCCTCGAAGCAGAGGCCGGCGTCGAAGTCGGCGAAGCGGGGTCCGTGCGCGAACGGCTCGGTCCGGAACTCCTCGTCGTTGACGAGCAGCAGCGCGACCTCGGCGAACCGATCGGGCACCTCGGCGAGGGCGCGCAGGACGCCGAGCGAGAGGGCGACGCCGCCCTTCATGTCGATCGTGCCGGAGCCGATCAGGCTGTCGCCGTCGCGCTCGGTCGGCCGGTGGGAGGTATGGGGCACGACCGTGTCGAGGTGGCCGATCAACAGCAGGCGGCAATCGCCCGCGCCCTCGATCCGCGCGATCAGGTCCGGGGCGTGTGCCGGCGATGAGCAGGGCAGCCGCTCGATCGCCACGGCGTCGGGCAGCAACCCGATGACGAGGTCGACGATCTCCTCGGCGGCACGGGCGTCGCCGGAGGGGGTCGAGACCGCGACGAGCTGCTCGATCTCGGGGAGCGCGCGAGCGGCGATCGACTTCGCCCAGCGCGCTCGCCAGTCGGTGTCCTCCCGTGTGGGCATGCCGGTCGCTGAACCTACAGGCGTTGATAGCTTGACCGCGCCCCCGCGAGCAGGGCACCGAACCGATGGGCACGAGGACCGGAGAGACCACACCGCTCGGTGAAGCCGCCGGATTCGACGGCGGACTCGTCGCGATCGCCGACCGGACCTGGGCGTGGCTGCAGCCGAACGGCGGCCTCGGTGAGTCGAACGCCGGCCTCGTCATCGGCGACGGCGCGGCGCTGCTGGTCGACACGCTCTGGGACGAGCGGCTGACCGCGGCGATGCTCGAGGCCGTCGTGCCCGCCTGCGAGCGCGCCGGAGCGCCGCTCGAGCACCTCTTCAACACCCACGGCGACGGCGACCATTGGTATGGCAACGGCCTGCTCGGGGCCGGCGTCGAGATGACCGCGAGCGCTGCCGCGATTGCCCAGATGCGCGCGGAGCCACCATCGATGCTGACCCGGCTCGCGCCCGTCGGGATGCTCGCAGGGGTGGTTGGGCGGGTGCCGATGCTCCCCTGGGCGGATCGGCTCCGCGGCCTGGCCGGGTTCGGGTCGATGCTCTCCGCCTACGAGTTCGGCGGGATCGAGCCGCGCGTGCCCGAGCATCCCTTCGACGCGGAGCGGACGATCGACGTCGGCGGTCGCTCCGTCGAGCTCAGCTTCGTCGGCCCCGCCCACACCGTCGGCGACGCGATCGCCTGGGTCCCGGACACGCGGACCGTGTTCGCCGGCGACATCCTCTTCAACGGCGTCATGCCGATCATGTGGGCGGGTCCGGTCGGCAACTGGATCGTCGCGCTCGAGCGGATCGAGGCGCTCGAGCCGGCCGCGGTCGTCGGCGGGCACGGCCCGGTCGGTGGCGTGGCCGAGGTCGGCGCCCTCCGCGACTACTGGACGTGGCTTCGCGGCCAGGTCCGCGACGCCGGCCCCGATGCCGATCTGACCGCGCTCAGCGAGCGGCTGATCGGCTCGAGCGGGTTCGAGCCGTGGCGGGAGTGGCGGAACCCGGAGCGGACGCTCGTCAACGTCCATCGCATCGCCGCGACCGAGCGCGGCGGCTCGAGCGGGATCGGGACCGCCGAGCGGATGAAGCTGATCGCCGCCATGGGTGCGCTGGCGGAGCGGCTGCGCCGTTAGGACTGCCGCGGGGCAGGGTCGGGTGAAGGCACCGCCTCCGCGACTCGCTTCGCTCGCGCTGAGTGTCGGCGGCGCCTTCCCCCGACCCTGCCTCAGACGTTGGTGGCGAGGCGCTCCGTGGCGGATGCCGGCGATCTTTGCCTCGTAGAGAGGATCGCCTCGGCGCCCTTTCCGGGGACGACCGTGATCATCCGCCGGCGGTTGGCCTCGAGGCGGCCGGCGCCGCCGATCCTGACCTCCATGCGGCTGAGCACCGCGCGGAGGACGATCCCCATCTCGAGCATCGCGAAGCTGGCGCCGAGGCAGCGGCGGCGGCCGCCGCCGAACGGGATCCAGGTGTAGGTGCCGGGGTCCTCCTCGAGGAAGCGCTCGGGGCGGAAGGCGTAGGGCTCGGGGTAGATCTCGGGATCGTGGTGGACGAGGTAGGCATTGGGGACGAGGTGACAGCCTGGGCCGTAGGTGCGGCCGTCGACCTCGATCTCGGCGACGACGCGGCGCGGGCCGGCGATCGAGAGCACCGGGCGGCGGCGCAGGGTCTCGCGGATCGTCGCGGTCACGTAGGCGTCCTCGCCGGAGTCGACGTCGGCGGTCAGCTTCGCAAGCGCGTCGCGGTTGCGGAGCAGGCGCTCGAACGCCCAGGACAGCTCGGTCGCGGTGGTCTCGTGGCCGGCGACGAGCAGCGTCATCAGCTCGTCGCGGAGCTCGACGTCCGACATCGGCGAGCCATCTTCGTGGCGGGCGAGGAGCAGCATCGAGAGGACGTCGTCGCGGTCGCCGGGGTCGGCGCGGCGCTCGTCGATCAGGGCCTGGATCTCCTCGTCGGCCTGCCCGCGGACATCGAGGAAGTCGCCGACGGCGGGGAACAGGCGGCCGAACCGTTGCAGCGGCGGAATCAAGCTGATCGGGCTCATCGCGAACTTGGTCATCTCACCGACCAGCACCCGTAGCCGCTCGAGCCGCTCACCCCGATCGAGGCCGAAGATCGCCCGCAGGATCACCTCGAGGGTGAGCTTCTGCATGTAGGGATGGAGCGGGACCGGGCTGCCGGTCGTCCAGCCGTCGACCTCGGACCCGGCGACGTCGGTCACGAGACCGCGCAGGGCCTCCATCTTCTCGCCGTGGAAGGCCGGGAGCATCAGCTTCCGCTGGGTCAGGTGCCGGTCCTCGTCGAGCAGCAGGATCGAGTTCGGCCCGACCACCGGGAGCAGGACCGCGCTGCCCTCGCCGGAATGGAGCACGTCCGGCGGCGCCGTGAAGACGGCCTTGATGTCCTCGGGGCGGGACATCATCACGAACGGGTCGATGCCGAGAAGATCGAGCGTGAACGTCTTGCCGTAGCGCGCCCGGCAACGCTCGAGGTAGGGGATCGGGCGCGTCTGCCAGGCGAACGTCTGCCAGGCGCTCGGCGCGCGCGGCCCCTCCGGTAGCTCCGTCCCCGGTGCCATGCACCAAGGGTAGCCGGCCTGGCTGCTCAGCCAGTGGGACCCTCGTCACACGGTTCGCCGCCCAGCGCTCGCGCCCGGCCGATCCCGCCCTCCGCTCAAGCGAGTGGCCCGCCGGGCCGAAATGCCTGCCAGCACCCGATCTGGAGAGCCGACCCGATGTCGTTCAGCGCCCGCCTCGTTCGCCTACCTCCCGCCAGTGGCCGCCGGCTCGCCGGGATCGAGGGCCTGCGCGCAGTCGCGGCGACGACCGTCCTCGTCTGCCACTCCTGGTTCTACTCGAACCCCGACGGCCCGCCGCTCTGGGACGGCGCAGCGGGATCGATCCCGTTCGAGAGCATGGCGTTCGGGGTGACGCTGTTCTTCGCGCTCTCCGGCTTCCTCCTCTACCGCCCGTTCCTCGTCGCCGCCTTCGAGCCCGACCGGCGGCCGAGCGTCGCCGGCTACTTCCGGAACCGGGCGCTGCGGATCCTGCCCGCCTACTGGGTGATCCTGCTGCTCGTCTCGCTGGTCCTTCAGTCGGCGCTCGTCCGCGATGGCTCCGCCCTCCACACCGGCGCGCTGACCAGCCCCGGCGACCTGCTCTCGGCCGCTTTCCTGCTCCAGGACTACCGGCCGTCGACGACGATCATCGGGATCGGCCCATCCTGGTCGCTCGCCGTCGAGGTCGTCTTCTACCTGGCGCTGCCGCTGCTCGCGGGGTTGGCGCTGCTGCTCGCCCGCCGCGCCCGCAACAGCCGCGGGATCCTCCTCGCCTCGCTCGCCCCCGCCGCGCTGATGCTCGTGATCGGCATCACCGGCAAGCTCGCCGCCCAGCACCTGTTCGCCAACCCCGGCCCCGGCGGCGGCTACGACGCCACCTGGCACACCGTCGTCGTCCGCAGCTTCTGGGCCCAGGCCGATCTGTTCGCCTTCGGGATGGCGGTCGCCGCAGTCCACGTCCAGGTCGCCCGCGGCGCTCTGCGCCTCCCCTCCTGGTGGCGCCCCGCCGCGGTCGCGGTGGCCGTCCCCGTCGGGATCATCGCGGCGCTGCGACTCGCCGGCAACAACGGCCAGCTCGGCTTCCCGATCGACAACACCGCGATCGCGCTCGTCGCCGCGATCGGTCTCGCCCTCGTCGTCATGCCCAGCGCCGCCGGCGGCGTCTCCCGCGCCGCCCGCGGTCTCGAGGCCCCGGCCGCCGTCGCCCTCGGCCTCGTCTCCTACAGCCTCTTCCTCTGGCACGAGCCGGTCGTCTACTGGCTCCGCGACCACGATCTCGTCGCGCCCGGCGCGGCGGGCTTCGTGCTCAACACCGCCGTCCTGTTCGTGATCGCGGTCGCCCTCTCGGTCGTCACCTACCGGCTGATCGAGCTCCCCGCCCTGCGGCTCAAGAAACGGACGGCGCCGGGCGGGAAGTCCGATCCGGTGACGGCCGTGACGGCGACCGAGCAGGCCCGGGCCTGACCCGGAAAGTCGCCTACCCGGCGACTGAATCGGACGCGGGCACAACCTCGGCGATATCCCAGACGTGAACAGCCGTCTGGTCCAAAGGCTTTCCGGTGACCCTTCCCCCCGCTCGACGTTTCCGGAAGCAACCTACCTGGATCGCGGAGCCGGACTCAATCTCCGGCGGTCGCTCGTTCATCGGCCGGATTGAGTTCGATCAGCTCGATCCGGTAGTCGTCGGGATCGCGCACGAAACAGAGGCGGGAGCCGCCCTCGCGGACCGTGTAGGGCGGCCGCTCGGGCTCGATGCCGAGGCCGGCGAGGCCCTCGAGGGCGCCGTCGAGGTCCTCGACCGTGATCGCGATGTGACCGTAGCCGGTGCCGATCTCGTAGGGCTCGGTGACGTCGTGGTTGTGGGTGAGCTCGAGCCGGGCGCCGTCGTTGGGCAGGCCCATGAAGATGTTCGTCGCCTCGTCGCGGATCGGCATCCGGGCCAGGACCTCGAAGCCGAGCTTCTCGTAGAAGGCGACCGACGCGTCGGGATCGAGGATCCGGTAGCAGGTGTGGATCAGCTCGCCGATGGAGCCGAGCCTAGCGCGATCGGTCTAGAACCCGGCCGGGTGCGTCGCAGTGAACGACTGCGACTGCTCCCAGGAGCTCGAGTAGTCGGCCCAGCTCGGACCGTCGCCGCCGGAGTCGGAGGTGTCCCAGCGAAGGCCGGCGATCACGGCGTAGGCGTGGCCGGAGTTGGCGTAGACGGTGATCCAGTTGCCGACGCCGGACTCGCCCCAGCTCATGAAGCCGGTCGAATCGAGCGGGCTGTCGAGGAAGCCGCCGCCGTGGAGCGCGTAGCTGACGGCGCCTGAGCAGTCATAGCCGGAGGCCTCGAACGAGCCGTGACCGCCGCCCCAGACGTAGGGCTTGTCGCGGATCGCGTTCGCCGCGGCGATCACGTCCTTGACCTGCTGCGGCGCGTCGGCGGGAGCGGTCGCGCTGCCGTCGGCGTTGAGCGTGGCGGTGCTGCCGTTCGGGGCCGGGGCGCTCGGCGCCGGGGCGGCGACGGTCGTGTCCGGAACCTCGGCCGCGGCGGCCGCGGCGGCCGCCTGGCGGCGCTGGGCGCTCGCGATGCCGGACTCGAGGTCGCC
>DATMCB010000252.1:0-6233 GCA_035558835.1 Solirubrobacterales bacterium | reverse complement strand
GGGCACGAGGATGAAGGCGAGCATCTTGGCTCGCAACGACCGAAGTTGGGGCATCAGCGGGGGTTCCTTCCGTGGACAAGAGGTGCCCCCGGGACAATCGGACGGACCGGTCCGATCTTGATCGCTCAGGTGTACATCTGGGTGATCTCCGCCGCGTACTTCTCATGGATCGGCCGGCGCTTGAGCTTCATCGTCGGCGTCAGCTCGTCGCCGCCGGGCATCCAGTCCTCCTCGAGCAGCGTCCAGCGCTTGATCTGCTCGGGCCGGGAGAGGTTCGCGTTGGCCTTCTCGACGGCCTCCTGGACGGCCGCCTCGATGTCCCCGCCGGTGCGCTCGATCCACGCGGGAGCGTAGTCGGGGTCGAGCACGAGCAGCGCCGTGTTGTAGCGACGCCCGTCGCCGATCACGCACGCCTGGCCGATCAGCGGGCTCGCGGCCTTCAGGTTGGCCTCGATCGACGCCGGCGACATGTTCTTGCCCGCGGCGTTGATGATCAGCTCCTTCTTGCGATCGACGATCTTCAGGTAGCCGTCCTCGTCGATCTCGCCGATGTCGCCGGTGGCGAGCCAGCGCTCGTCGTCGATCGTCTCCGCCGTCTTCTCCGGCAGGTTCCGGTAGCCGGCCATGATCAGGCTGCCCCGTACCTGGACCTCGCCGTCGTCGGCGAGCCGGATCTCGACGCCGGGAAGCGGCGGGCCGACGGTGCCGAGCTTGACCTTGCCGGGCGGGTTCACGGTCGCGGCCCCGCAGGTCTCCGACATGCCCCAGAGCTCTGCGACCGGGATCCCGATCGCGTGGAAGAACTCGAGGACCTCGACCGGGGTCGGCGCGGCGCCGACGTTGACGGCGAGGACCTGATCGAGGCCGAGATGGGCGCGGAGGTTGGCGAACATCTGCTCCTCCATGGCCGCGGCGGCGGCGGCGACCTCCTCCGGGACCTCCTCCCCGGCCTGCTCGGCGCGGACCTTGGCGATCGCGGCCTCGAGCCCCTTCTGAGCGGGCTCTCGCTGCTCGTCGGGGAGGCTCGCCAACATCGTCTCGAGCCCGGCCTTGAGCTTCTCCCAGACGCGCGGCACGGCGAAGAACCAGGTCGGCCGGACCGTCGGCAGGAACTCGATGATCTGACGCGGGTCGGGGCAGACCGTGACCGAGCCGCCCTTGCTGAGCGGCAGGTAGTAGTGGGCCCCGCGCTCGGCGATGTGCGCGGCCGGTAACCACGAGATGATCTTCCCGCCCTCCTCGGGGAAGTCGATCAGGTCGTCGACGCCGGCGACGAGGCCGAGCAGGTTGCGATGGGTCAGCTCGACGCCCTTGGGGGGACCGGTGGTGCCGGAGGTGTAGATCAGCGTCAGCAGGTCGTCGAGACCGACGCCGGCGGCCGCAGCTTCGTCGTCGAAGTCCGGGTCGGCCGCGAGCAGGTCCTCGTAGCTCCCGGTGCCGCCGTCGCCGTCGAGAACGATCAGGTGCTCGACGTCCGGCAGCTCCTTGCGCGCCTTCTCGAAGATCTCCAGGAAGCCCTTCTCGACGATCGCCACCTTGGCGCCGGCATCGCCGACGACGTAGGCGATCTGCTCCGGCGAGGCGGTCTGATAGATCGAGAACGGGACCGCGCCGAGCGTCACCGCGCCGAGGTCGATCGGGAAGAACTCGAGCCGGTTGTTGAGCATCAGCGCGACCGTGTCGCCCTTGCTGACGCCGAGCGACGCGAGGCCGCCGGCGGCGGCGCGGGCCAGGGAGCGCAGCTCGTTCCAGGTCACCGTCCGGTCGCCGTCGACGATCGCCGTGCCGTCCCCGAGTCGGGCGGCGGTCTGCTGGAAGGCCGCCGGGAAGCTGGTCACGTCCGGCTCGGCGCCGGGGCCCCCGCTCGTGTACCGCTCAGCCGTCGTCGCTTCCATCCTCAGTCGCCCTCCTCCAGGGTTCTCGGGTGAGTCGGAAACTACCGCAACGCAGCGGGAATGCCGCTCAGCGAACGTTGAATCCGTCGCCGGTGAGCCTGCCGATGTCGTTCTCGAGGCCGATCACGAACAGGATCATGACGAGCGCGAAGCCGACCAGCCCCGACCGCTCCATGATGCGGAGCGCGACCGGCCGGCCGCGGATCTTCTCGACGAGCGCCCAGAAGATGTGGCCGCCGTCGAGCGGCAGGAACGGCAGCAGGTTGATCAGACCGAGCGAGAGGCTGATCACCGCGAGGACACCGATCGCCTGGCGGGTGTCGAACTCGAAGCTCTGCCTGGTCACCTCGGTGGCGCCGACGACGCCCGAGATCTGGTCCCGCACCTCCGGGTTGAAGATGTTGGCGAACACCGTCGCCGTCTGCGAGGTCACGTACCAGAGCCGGTCGAACGCGAAGCTGGCGGCCTCGCCGGCCGGGACCGTCTCGCGGTTCGCCTCGTAGCCGAAGCCGACGACCATGCGCGGCTCGATGGCGGGCTGGCCCGGGACCTGCTCGGGGGCGCTGTAGACGGGCTTGACCCGCACGGTCAGCGGCTCGCCGTCGCGAATCACCTTCAGCGTCGCGGCGGTGGTCGCGACGCAGCCATCGGTCGGCTGACCGGCGCACTCGTGGGTCCCGACCTGCCTGCGAACCGAGTCGGCGAGCCGCTCCGGCGGCAACCCGGCGACCCGCTTGCCGTCGACCGCGATCAGCTTGTCCCCGGGCTGCAGGACCTTGGCCGCGGGGAGGTCGGGACTGACGGTGCCGACCGTGGTCGTCGGGCCGGTGTCGAGCCCGAACCCGACGGCGAGCGCGAAGAAGAGGATCAGCGCCAGGGCGATGTTCACGAACGGGCCGGCCGCGATCACGAAGATCCGCTTCCAGACCGGCTGCCGGTAGTAGGCGCGGTCCTCGACCTCGGGAGGGATCTCCTCCTCGGGGTTCATCCCGGTGATCTTCACGAAGCCGCCGAGCGGGATCGCACCGATCCCGTACTCGGTCTCGCCGCGGCGGACCGAGACGAGCTTCGGCGGGAAGAACAGGAAGAACCGCTCGACCCGCATGCCGACGGCCTTCGCGGCGGCGAAGTGGCCGGCCTCGTGGAGGACCACGAGCATCGCGAACCCACCGATTGCCAGCAGCCAGCTCATCGCCGTCCAGCCTCCGGTGCCGCGGCGACCGCGTTCAGCTCCGCCTCGGCCCGCAGGCGCGCCTCGCGGTCGCACTCGAACAGGTCGGCGAAGTGAGCGGGCGGCGGCGCCGGGACCGACTCGAGGACGCGCTCGACGAGCGCCGGGATGCCGGTGAAGGCGATCTCGCCGGCGAGGAAGGCGCCGACCGCCACCTCGTTGGCGGCGTTGAGCACGCAGGGCGCCATCCCGCCGGCCTCGCCGGCCTCGCGGGCGAGGCGCAGGCACGGAAACGCGGCGATGTCGGGCTCCTCGAAGCTGAGCTCGCCGACGGCGGCGAGGTCGAGCGGCTCGACCGGCAGCTCGACCCGGTCGGGTCCATGCAGCGCGTAGGCGATCGGCACCCGCATGTCGGGGTGGCCGAGGTGCGCGAGCATCGCCCCGTCGATCAGGCTGATCAGCGAGTGGATCAACGACTGCGGGTGGACGACCACGTCGATCCGCTCGTAGGGCACCGCGAACAGGTGATGGGCCTCGATCAGCTCCAGCCCCTTGTTCATCAACGTCGCCGAGTCGATCGTGATCTTCCCGCCCATGTCCCAGGTCGGATGCGCGAGCGCCTCCTCGCGAGTGACCTCGTCGAGGTCGGAGCGGCCCCGGAACGGCCCACCGGAGGCGGTCAGGATCAACCGCTCGACGACGCCCGGCGGCTCCGAGCCGACGAGCTGGTGAAGCGCCGAGTGCTCGGAGTCGACCGGGACGATCCGCGCCTCGGCCGCCTCCGCGAGCGCCATCACGAGCTCGCCGCCGACGACGAGGCTCTCCTTGTTGGCCAGCGCCAGCTCGATGCCTTCACTGAGCACGGCGATCGTCGGGCCGAGCCCGGCCGATCCGACGATCGCGTTGAGGACGACGTCGGGCTCGCTGCGCGCGATCAGGTCACGGACCCCCTCCTCCCCGGCGAGGACGGTGCCGCGCCAGCCCGACTCGCGGGCCGCCGCCGCGGCATCCGCGTCGGCGAGGGCGACCGTGGCAACGCCGGCGGCGTCGGCCTGCGCCAGCAGGCGCTCCCAGCTCGAATCAGCCGAGAGCCCGGCGATCCGGATCTCGGCCGAGCGGCCGGCGACGTCGATCGCTTGCTCGCCGATCGAGCCGGTCGAGCCGAGGATGAGCACGTCCTTCACGGGAGCAAGTGTAGGAACGAGCGCCGACCGGCTCGCCATCGCCGCGCTCAGCGGAGCGCGGCCACCCGGTCGAGGATCGCGTCGGCGAGATCGCGCTTGGAACCGCGCGGGAGCCGCTCCTCGCCGGCGGTGGAGACGATCGTCACCTCGTTGTCGCGCGACTCGAAGCCGATCGCGCTGTCGGAGACGTCGTTGACCACGATCGCGTCGATCCCCTTGCGCTCGAGCTTGCCGCGCGCGCGGGCGACGAAGTCGCCGCCGTGCTCGGCAGCGAAGCCGACGAGGACCTGGCCGTTGCGACGGCTCCCGGCGAGGCCGGCGAGGACGTCCGCGGTCGGCTCGAGCTCGATCGTCAGCCCGGACCCCTCCTCGCGGGCCAGCTTGCCGGGATTGGGGTCGGCGGGACGGAAGTCGGCGACGGCGGCAGCCATCAGGAGGAGATCGGCGCCGCCGAAGGCCTTCGCCGTTGCATCCTCGAGCTCGGCGGCGCTGGTCACGTCGACGCGCTCGACCCCGGCGGCGACCGGCAGGGCGACGTTGGCGGCGATCAGCGTCACCTCGGCGCCGCGTCGCGCCGCTGCCTCGGCGAGGGCGACGCCCATCCGGCCGCTCGAGCGATTGCCGACGAAGCGGACCGGGTCGATCTGCTCACGGGTCCCGCCGGCGGTGACGAGGACGCGGCGACCGGCCAGATCGGCGGGGTTGGCGGGAGCGGCGCTCTCGGCGGGGTTGGCGCCGATCGCCGCTTCGATCGCTGTCAGGATCTCCTCCGGCTCGGGCATCCGGCCGCGACCGTGCTCGCCGCGGGAGGCGAGCGCCCCCTCCCCCGGCTCCATCACCTCGATCCCGCGCTCGCGCAGGGTCGCGACGTTGGCGCCGGTCGCCGCCGCTTCCCACATCCGCCCGTTCATCGCCGGAGCGACGATCCGCGGCGCGGTACAGGCGAGGAACGAGGTGGTCAAAAGCGAGTCGCAGATCCCCGCGGCGAGCTTCGCGAGCGTGTTCGCCGAGGCGGGCGCGACGACGAACGCATCGGCGCGCTCGACGACCGCCAGGTGGGAGATCGGGTCGTGCGCGGGCAGCTCGTCGCCGGGATAGGTGCCGCGCAGCGGGTCGCGGCTGAACTCGTCGACCAGCACCGGGGCGCCGGTGATCCCCTCGAACGTCGCCGCGCCGACGAACCGTGCGGCGGCGTCGGTCATCGTCACCCGGACGCCGTGGCCGGCCTGGGTTGCCAGCCGGGCAAGCTCGACCGCCTTGTAGGCGGCGATCCCGCCGCTGACGCCGATCAGGATTCTTGCCACGGCTTCCTCCGCTGAGCTGCGCCGCCGGCTCCGAGCGGCGCGGGGGGAGATCTAGTGCCGGTACTCGTAGTCGATCTTGCCGGCCGCGAACTCCTCGAGGGCGATCGTGAGGTAGTTGTCGCTGTCGGCCTCGACCATCGGCGGCGTGTGCTCCTCGTACGTGCCCTCACCGAGCGCGCGGTAGTAGCTGTTCAGCTGCCGGGTTCGCTTCGCGGCGACGACGACCGCCGTGTAATGCGAGTCGGTCTTCTCCATCAACTTGTCTACTCGAGGCTTGATCATCGCCGAGCAGTGTAGGGAACGGCGGGCCTCAGCCGCCCGACCGGATCAGCGCCGCAAGCTCGGCGGCGGCGCGGTCGATGTCGTCGTTGACGACCGTGTGCGGGAACTCGCCACGGGCGGCGAGCTCCTCCTCGGCGACGGCGAGGCGGGATTCGATCGTCTCGGGGTCGTCGGTGCCGCGGCCCTCGAGCCGGCGGCGGAGGTCGGCGGGGTCGGGCGGAGCGATGAAGATCTGGACCGCCTCGGGCATCGCCTCTCTCACCTGGCGTGCGCCCTGCAACTCGATCTCGAGGACGACCGACTGGCCCTCCGCAAGCCTGCGGTCCACCTCCTGACGGAGCGTCCCGTAACGGTTCCAGCTGTAGGTCGCGCTCTCGACGAAGTCACCTTCCTTGAT
>DATMCB010000251.1:0-5304 GCA_035558835.1 Solirubrobacterales bacterium | reverse complement strand
CAAGATCAACTGCAACGCGATCGCCTTCGGCTTCGTCGAGACGCGCCTCACGGCGGCCAAGGAGGAGTCCGGGGAGATCGAGCGCGGCGGCGAGAAGATCGAGCTCGGCATCCCCGAGCAGATGCGCGAGATGGGCAAGATGATGATCCCGCTCGGCCGTCCCGCCCAGCCCACCGAGGCCGCCGGGCCGGTCCTGCTGCTCTGCTCCGACTACGCCAACTACATCCACGGCCAGGTCATCAACGTGACCGGCGGCCAGTTCACGGGCATGTACAGCTGATAACCCCGGCGGAATGCTCCGCTTCGCGTCCGCTTCCGCCGGCTTCACGGCCGGCGTCCGGCGGCGCACAGATCACGGCACCTCCTCGGGCTGGGCGGCGCGCCCGAGCGGGATCATCATCTTGCCCATCTCGCGCATCTGCTCTGGGATCCCGAGCGGCGTCACCTCGCCGGTCTTCGTCTCCAGCTCCTCGCCCTTCGCCGCGGTCAGGCGGGTCTCGACGAAGCCGAACGCGATCGCGTTGCAGTTGACCTTGAACTGACCCCACTCCTTGGCGATCGTCTTGGTGAGGCCAGTGACGCCGGCCTTGCCCGATGAGTAATTCGCCTGGCCGGCGTTGCCCATCGTCCCCGAGATCGAGGTGACGTTGACGATCTTGCGGAAGGCCTCCTCGCCCTTCTCCTTCTCGGTCTTGGCGGCCTCGCGCCAGGAGGGGGCGAGCGCGCGGATCATCCGGAAGGGGACGATCGTGTGGATGTCGATCATCGCCTGGAACTGCTCGTCGGTCATCCGGTGGACGACGCCGTCCCAGGTGTAGCCGGCGTTGTTGACGACGGCGTCGACGGAGCCGAAGGCGTCGACGGCGGCCGCGACGAGCTCGTCGGCCGCGCCGGCCTGCGTCAGGTCACCGCTGAAGACGGCGGTCTCGCCGTCGATCTCGCTCGCCGCCTGCTCGGCGACGTCCCCGTCGATGTCGTTGATGAGGACCTTGGCGCCCTCGGCGACGAACAGCTCCGCCGTCGCCCGGCCGATGCCGCGGGCCGAGCCCGTGATGATCGCCGCCTTGCCGTCGAGAAGTCCCATGTCGCTCGTCGTCTCCTTGCTGAGTGGATGAAGATCGCGCCGGACTCTATTGAGCCGGCCGAAACATCATGTAGACGTCGATGCCCTCGCCGAGCGGGCCCTCGCCGATCACCTCGAAACCGCGGCGGCCGTAGAAACCGATGTTCTCGGATGTGTGCGTGTCGAGGGCGCAGGCAGCCCCGGCAGCGTCGCGGACCGCCAGGTCGTGGTCGAGCAGCCGGCCGCCGAGCCCCTGTCCGTGCAGGTCCGGATCGGTCGCAATCGTGTCGAGGTACCAGTGCTCGGTGCTCGGCTTCAGCGACGCGATCAGCTCGTCGCCGGCCCTCATCTCGCCGGCGCGCTCGCCGTAGCCGGCGTAGTCGGACTCGCTGCGCCGGCTCGCGAGCTCGGGGACGCCGGGCGGGATCCACATCGTCGTCGCGGTTCCGGCGCCGATCGTCCAGCACTCGCCGTACGGGATGAAACGTTCGAGCAGGTCCCAGCGGAAGCGCTCGTAGATCCGCTCTTCGCGATCGGTTGGGTCGGGCATCGCCCAGTCGCCCCACGGCTCGTGCCAGGCGAACGCCCGAGCCATGACCCGTGCCGCCCGGTCGACGTCGCCGGGCTCGAGCCGGCGCGGCTGCTCGCCGGGTTCAGAGGCCGAGGCCACGGCCGAGGATCTCCTTCATGACCTCGTCGGTACCGCCGCCGATCGGCCCGAGGCGGGCGTCGCGAAGGACGCGCTCGACCTCGTACTCGCGCATGTAGCCATAGCCGCCGTGGACCTGGACCGTCTCGTCGGCCACCTCGAGAGCGGCGCGCTGCGTGAACAGCTTCGCGGCGGTGACCTCGCGCAGGGCGTCGCGGCCGGAGCTGAGCAGGCGCAGCGCCGAGTAGGTCATCGCCCGCCCCGCCTCGAGCTTCGTCGCCATCTCGGCGACCTTGTGGCGAATCGCCTGGAAATGGCCGATCGGCCGCCCGAACGCCTGCCGCTCGAGCGCGTAGTCGACGGCCCGCCGCAGGCACCAGTCCATCGTCCCGACGGCGCCGAGCGCCATCAACAGCCGCTCCCACTGGAAGTTGGCCATGATCAGCTTGAACCCCTCGTTCTCGCCGCCGAGCAGGTTCTCGTCGGGGACGAAGACATCGCTGAACGCGAGCTCGCCGGTGTCGGAGGAATGCCAGCCGAGCTTCTCGAGCTTCCGTGAAACCTCGTAGCCGTCCATCTCGCGCTCGAGGATCAGGAACGAGATGCCGCCGTGGCCGCCCGACGCGGTGGTCCGGACGGCGCAGACGAGGAAGTCGGCGCGGACCCCGTTGGTGATGAACGTCTTCGACCCGTTGACGAGCCAGCCGCCGTCCACCCGCTTCGCCGCGGTCCGGATCGAGGCGACGTCGGAGCCGGCGCCGGGTTCGGTGATCCCGAGGGCGGCGATCCGCGTCCCGGCGATCGCCGGGCGCAGGAAGCGCTCGTGCTGGTCCTCGGTGCCGAACCTGAACACGGGCGGCGTCGCAATGCCGGTGTGGGCGCCGAGCCCGGCGCCGACGCCGCCGCAGACGCCGCCGGCGGCGAGCTCCTCGGCCCAGACGGCGTCGTGGACGAGATCGCCGCCCTGGCCGCCGAGCCGTTCCGGGTACTTGAGGCCGAGGAAGCCGAGCTCGGCGGCGCGGTCGAAGAGCTCGCGCGGGAACTCGCGCCGGCGCTCCCACTCGCCCTGCTCGGGGACGATCTCGCTCTCGACCCAGCGGCGGACCGTCGCCCGCAGCTCCTCGTGCTCGTCGGCGAACGGCGGTATCAGCGACCGCCGGCCGGTGTCCTTGATGACGCTCACCGCGGTCACGCTACCGGCAGCGCGCGCTGCGAATCAGGCGGGGAGGAGGTCGCGGAGCCGCTCGAGCAGGGCGCCGGCGTCGAACGGCTTGTCGATGAAAGCGACCCGCCCCGAGGTCGGGCCGAGATCGCTCGGCGGGGCATCGTCGCTGTAGCCGGACATGAACAGCACCGGGAGCCCGGGCCGCATCGCCACCGCCCGGCGGGCGAGGTCGTCGCCGCGCATTCCCGGCATCACGACGTCGGCGAGCAGCAGGTCGTAGCGGCTATCGGCGACGTCGAGCGCGTCGAGAGCCTCGACGCCACCCGGGCAGGAGGTCACCCGGTAGCCGGCGGTCTCGAGGATCCGCTCGGCGACGCGCCGGACCGCCTCGTCGTCCTCGGCGATCAGCACCGATTCGCCGCGACCGGCCGGCGCCGCCCGGGTCGGCCGCTGCGGCGCGGTCCGCGCGCTCCGGCTCGCCGGCAGGTGGATCTCGATGCTGGTTCCCCGGCCCGGCACCGAGGAGAGATCGATCAGCCCGCCGGCCTGGGTGACGATCGTGTAGACGGTCGCGAGGCCGAGCCCGGTCCCATGGCCGGCGGCCTTGGTCGTGAACATCGGCTCGAAGGCCCGGGAGGCGACCTCGCTGTCCATGCCGACGCCGGTGTCGGAGACGAGCAGGCGAACGAACCGTCCCGGCTCGGCGCCGGGATGGGCGATCGTCTCGGCGGCACCGAGCTCGGCGTTGCCGGTCTCGAACGTCAGCGTGCCGCCGCCGGGCATCGCGTCGCGGGCGTTGACGGCGAGGTTGATCAGGATCTGCTCGATCCGCGCCGGGTCGTCGGCGAGCGGCCAGAGGTCGGTCGCCAGCTTCCGTTCGACGATGATGTGCTCGCCGATCGTCGAGCGCAGGAAGCCGTCGAGCCCCGAGATCAGCTCGTTCAGGTCGAAGACGATGTTCGACCCGCTCTCGCGGCGCGCAAGGATCATCAGCTGCCGGACCAGCCCGACGCCGCGCTCGGCGGCGCGCCGGATCTCCTCGATGTCGGCCGCCGCCGGCGAGCCGGGCGGCACCGAGCCCTGGGCGAACCGGGCGTAGTTGATGATCACGCCGAGGATGTTGTTGAAGTCGTGGGCGATCCCGCCGGCGAGCTGGCCGATGACCTGAAGCGGCGACTCGGCGTCGCGGTCGTCGGCGGGCGGGTGCCCTTCGCCGGCACTCACTCGAGCAGCCCCCAGCGCATCGCGGTGGCGACCGCGGCGGCGCGATCGGAGACGCCGAGCTTCTCGTAGAGGTTGTGGAGGTGGGTCTTGACGGTCGCCTCGGAGAGATGCAGCTCCTCGCCGATCCGCCCGGCGGTCCGGCCCTCGGCGAGCAGTCGCAGGACCTCGGCCTCGCGATCGGTCAGGGCGGGCCGCTCAGAGGTCTCGCGGAGCTGAATCTCAGTCGCGATGCCGGCGGCGAACTGCGGCGCGATCACAGTCTCGCCGCGGCCGGCGGCGACGATCGACTCGCAGAGCTCGGTGTGGTCGGAGGCCTTCGACACGTATCCGGCCGCGCCCTCGGCGAGCGCCTTGTAGGCGGCGCCGGAGTCCTCGTAGCCGGTCAGGAGCATCACCTTCGTGCGCAGCCCGTCGCGCTGGACGGCGCTGACGATCTTGAGGCCGTCGAGGCCGGGCATCCGGACGTCGACGACGGCGACGTCCGGCTCGAGCTCGTTGATCCGCTCGAGCGCCTGGCGGCCGTCGGCGGTCGAGCCGACGAGCTCGAGATCGGGCCGCTCTCCGATCGCCCGCTCGAGGCCCTGGCGGTAGACGGGATGATCGTCCGCGATCAGGATCGTCAGCCGTCGGGCGCTCACCGGCCTGATTCTCGCACGGAGGGTGGCGGCTCCAGAGGCGCCGAACCGCTCAACCGAACGGTTGGCGGCGAGTTCAACCGCAGTTTCAGCCGCGCGGCTGTCAAGCCGCCGACCGGGTCCGCCGATGGGGTGTCAGACACGGTTGCACTCCCTCGCCACACGCGAGGGACGAACGGAACGGCTGAGGGCGTCGCGGCAGCGGCGCCCTCTCTCGTTGACGTCGCCGCGTCCATCTCAGTCGATCAGCCCGAACCGCATCGCCCGGGCCACGGCGGCCGCGCGATCGGAGACGTCGAGCTTCTCGTAGGCGTGGTGGAGATGGGTCTTGATCGTCGCGTCGCTGAGGTGGAGCCGGCCGGCGACATCGGCGACCGAGCCGCCCTCGGCGGTCAGGGCGAGGACCTCGCGCTCGCGCTCGGTGAGGGCCGGGCGGTCGCCGCGCTCGCGAAGCCGGATCTCGGCCGCGAGCCCCGCCTGGAAGCGGTCGTCGATCACCGTCTCGCCGGCGGCGACGGCAGCGATCGCCGCGCAGACCCGATCCGCCTCGCTGCGCTTCGCCAGGTAG
>DATMCB010000250.1:0-6457 GCA_035558835.1 Solirubrobacterales bacterium | reverse complement strand
GAGAAGCCGTCGCGGCGCCGCGTCTGGATCGCCCGCGCCCTAGTCCTCGTCGGGATCCTCGCGATCGCCGCCGGCCTGTTCGCGACGTCGTCGTTCGGCTCGGCGCTGCCGCTGCTCGGCCTCGGCCTGATCCTCCTCTTCGTCGGCATCGCGATGCTCGCCGGAACGCTGGTCACGCCGCTGGCGTCCTTCGTCGGCAGGCCGATCGAGCGGCTTCGCGGCGTCACCGGCCGGCTCGCCCGCGAGAACACCCTGCGCAACCCGAGCCGGACCGCGACGACGTCGGCGGCACTGATGATCGGCGTCGCACTGGTCGTCTTCGCCGCCGTCTTCGCGGCCTCGGCGACGAAGTCGGTCGGCGACGCCCTCGACGAGACCTTCGCCGGCGATCTGATCATCGCCAACACCGACGGCTTCTCGCCGATCTCGCCCGACATCGCCCGTCAGGTCGGCGATGTCGAGGGCGTCGAGACCGTCTCGCAGCTTTCCGGCGCACCGGCCGAGGTCGAGACCGGGACGACCGAGCAGAGCCTGATCGCCGGCCTCGATCCGGCGACGATCACGAAGGTGGCGACGCTCGACTGGGTCGACGGCGACAACGCGACGATGACCGGGCTCGGCCCCGACGAGGCGATCGTCGAGTCACAGTGGGCGGACGATCACGGGGTCTCCGTCGGCGACACGGTCACGCTGCGAACCACCACCGGGGAGGAGGTCCCCGTCCATGTGGTCGGCAGCCTCCGCGACCGCGTTCAGCTCCTCGTCACCAGCCTCGCCCTGCCGCTCGACACGATCCGGACCCGCTTCGACGCGCGCCAGGACTTCGCCGATCTCGTCGGTTTCACGCCCGGCGCCGACGCAGCGGCGACCGGCGACCGGGTCGACAAGCTGCTCGCCGACCGCTTCCCGCAGGCCGAGGCGCGCGATCAGCAGCAGTTCAAGCAGGAGCAGGAGGACGGCATCAATCAGCTCCTGGCGCTCATCTACGTGCTCCTGGCGCTGTCGGTGATCGTCAGCCTGTTCGGCGTCGTCAACACGCTCGTGCTGACGATCTACGAGCGGACCCGCGAGATCGGGATGCTCCGCGCGATCGGCGCCTCGAAATCGCAGATCCGGAGGATGGTCCGCTACGAGTCGCTGATCACGGCGATGATCGGCGCCCTGATCGGAGCGGTGGTCGGTCTCGGCATCGCGATCGCAGCCGTCGAGGCGCTCAAGAGCGAGGGCCTCGTCCTCGCCGTCCCGATCGCCGGGATCATCGTCGTCCTCATCGTCGCCGGCATCGCCGGCGTCCTCGCCGGCATCTGGCCCGCGCGCCGGGCCTCCAAGATCGAGGTCATGGAAGCGCTCCAGTACGAGTAGCCGCGCCGAGTTCACTCGAATCCGGCCGTTCCTTGCCGGACTCGACCAGCTAGGTTATTGCCGCCGTTCGCGAGAGAGGAGAGGTGAGTGGAAGCTGCAGACATCGAGGAGATGGGCCCGATCGACTACGTGTTGATCGAGTGGGCCGACAGCGAGCCGACCGGTGCGGCCATGCCGATCGTTCTCGACCTGGTCGACCGCGGGATCATCCGGGTGCTCGACTTCGCGCTCTTCGCCAAGAACGAGGACGGCGACGTCGCCGCGATCGACTTCGGCGAGTTGCCCGAGCACGCGGCCGCGCTCGAGGAGTTCCGCGGCGCTTCTTCGGGAGTCCTCGCCGACGAGGACCTCGCCGAGGCCGCCGCCGCCATCAGTCCCGGCGCCCTCGCCGCCCTGATCGTCTACGAGAACAGCTGGGCGGGACCGTTCGCGGCCGCCGTCCGGCGCTCCGGTGGGCAGCTCGTCGCCTCCGACCGGATCCACGTCCAGGCCTTCCTCGCGGCGCTCGACGCCGTCGAGGCCGGGTAGCCGAGCCAGACCAGAAAGGACCGACCGATGCCAGGATTGCTCAGAGGGGTGGCGAGGACCGCGGTCGTCGCCGGCACCGCAACCGCCGTCAGCAACCGCGTCTCGAGGAGGCAGGGTGAGCGCTGGGCCCAGCAGGCACCGCCCCAGCAGTACGCCGAGCCCGCCCCCGCCCCGGCTGCTCCCGCGGCGCCGGCCGCCGATCCGATCGCCCAGCTCAAGGAGCTCGGCGAGCTGCGTGACAGCGGCGTTCTCACCGACGAGGAGTTCGCCGCCCAGAAGGCGAAGATCCTCGGCAGCTGACCGGCCGCAGCGCTGACGCCGATGGGATGACCGAGGGAGAGCCGCCGCCCGAGCCGGACCCGGCCGCGATCATGGGGCAGCGGTCGTTCCTCGCCCTGCTCGTCCTCGCGGCCGTCGTCGGCGTCGTTGCCTCGCTCGGGGCCTGGCTCTTCCTCGAGGCCGTCAACCTCGTCCAGACCGGCGCCTTCGACGACCTTCCCGACCTGCTCGGCTTCGACGATGCGCCGACCTGGTGGCCGCTGCCCGTGCTCGCCGTCGCCGGGTTGATCGTCGGGCTGGCGATCGAGCGGTTGCCGGGGCGGGGCGGCCACCTTCCCGCCAATGGACTGAACCCGCAGCCGACCCTGCCGCGGGACCTGCCAGGCGTGATGCTCGCCGCCGTCGCCGGCATCGGGCTCGGCGTCGTCCTCGGACCGGAGGCGCCGCTGATGGCGCTCGGCGGCGCGCTCGGCGCCATGGTGATCCGTGCGGTGCGCTCCGACGCCCCGCCCGAGGCGGGCGTGCTGATGGCGTCCGCGGGCGTCTTCGCCGCGCTCTCGTTCCTGTTCGGCTCGCCGCTGATCGCGGCCGTGCTGGTGATCGAGGCGGCCGCCATCGGCGGTTCGCGGCTTCCCGTCGTTCTCATCCCGGGCCTGCTCGCCGCCGGCATCGGGATGCTGATCTCGATCGGGCTCGGCTCCTGGACCGGCGTCGATACGAGCAACATCTCGCTCGAGCTGCTGCCGATGCCGACCTTCGATCGCCCCGATGCCGTCGAGTTCCTCTGGTCGGTGCCGCTCGCGTTCGCGGTTGCGGTCGTCGCCTTCGCGATCTTCACGATCGGGAAGGGGGTCGCCCGGCGGGCGGAGGCGCGACCCGTGCCGGCCGCGATCGTCGTCGGCGTTCTCGTCGCCGGCCTTGCGATCCTCTTCGAGCTGGTGACCGACAAGGGCTCCGACCAGGTGCTCTTCTCGGGCCAGGACGCGATCGGGCCGCTGATCGCCAACGCCGGGACGTGGTCGCTCGGCGCCCTGCTGGCGCTGATCGCGTGCAAGGGGCTCGCCTATGCGCTCGCGCTCGGCAGCTTCCGCGGCGGACCCGTCTTCCCGGCGCTCTTCCTCGCCGCCGCCGCCGGCCTCGCCGTCGCGGGGCTCCCGGGCTTCTCGACGACGCCTGCGGTCGCCGTCGCGATGGGAGCCGCTATGGCGGCGATCCTGCGGCTGCCGCTCTCCGCAGCGGTGTTGGCGACGCTCCTGACGTCGAAGGGCGGCCTCGGCGCCGATCCGCTGATCATCGTCGGCGTCGTCGTCGCCTATCTGACCGCCCTCTGGCTTGCGAAGCTGCGCCCCGATCCGGCCGAGCCGGCCGCGGCGACCAACTGATCAGATCAGCTCGGCTCCGGCCGCAAGCGTCGCGTCGAAGTCGGCGGTCGGCACCGGGCTGACCCCGGGCGAGGTCGCCCCGGCGTCGAGGTAGCGCTCGACCGCGCCGCGGACCTCGGCGCCGCCGCCGAACCCGCCGAGCGAGTCGAGCATCGCCTCCGACATCGACGCCTTGGCGCGCTCGACGTCGCCGGCGGCGATCCCCTCGTCGAAGCCGGCGATCTCGCCGCCGAACCCGGAGCGCTCCAGCATCGAGCGGTAGAACGGCAACGACAGGTAGGTGACGAGGTCGCCCCGCAACCGCTCCAGGGTCGCGTCGCGGTCAGCGGTCACGGCCGCCGGCACCGCCGGCACGATGTCGAAGCCCTCGAGACCCTTCCCGGCCCGCTCGCGCCCCTTCGTCACCTCGGGGATGACGACGTCGCGAACGTACGGCGGGTCGCAGAGCCAGAGCAGCACGCCGTCGCCGATCTCACCGGCGAGCCGGAGCATGTTCGGCGACAGCGCCGCGACGTAGATCGGCAGCTCGGGACGGACGTCGTAGCCCATGAAACGGAACTTGGTCGGCCACTTCTCGCCCTCAGGAGGCTCCTCGCCGCGGAACATCGCCCGGATCGCACCGACGTACTCGCGCATCTCCGCGACTGGCCGGTCGATCGACTGCCCGTACCAGGCCTCGACCGTGAGCCGGTGCGAGACGCCGACGCCGAGCACCATCCGTCCGCCCGAGAGCTCGTCGATCGTCGCCGCGGTCTGCGCGGTCGCGGCCGGGGTCCGCGAGTAGATCGGCAGGACCCCGGTCCCGAGCCGGATCTGCTCCGTCGCCGCCGCGTAGGCGGCGAGCACGGTCAGCGAGTCGCGGCCGGCGATGTGGGTCACGTACGTCGAGTCGTAGCCGAGCGACTCGGCGAGGCGGACCCGCTCGGTCGCCTGCTCGAGCGAGCGGCCGGCCGAGATGAAGGTGCCGATGCCGGGCATGGGTGAGGTTCTATCCGATCAATTGGGGGCGCGGGTGGACGTGGGCCCGCCTCCGGGTTGTGGAGTGTCGGCGGGCGGCACCCTCCGGCCCCCGACACCGGTTCGGACCCATGCCCGGCCCGGGTGGTGGAGAGAGCGCTACACCCGCGGTCTGTACTCGTCCCTCGTCTGCTCGGCGAGCTGCAGGGTCGACTCGGCTAGCGGCGCTTCGCGCAGCTCGTACGTCTTCGCCAGCTCGGTGCGGAGTGCCGCGACCGCGGACTCGATCAGGCGATCGGTCTCGCCGAGCGGGAGCGGCTCATCGGATTCGCCGAGCGCGGCCGCGAGGCTGCCGGTCGCATCCGGTTCGAACTCGAGGCCGAGCGCTTCGTAGACCGGTTCGAGGACCTCGTTGATCCGGGTGGCACCGCGGACGACGACCACGGCACCGACGTGGGCACCGCCGACGATGACCCGCTGGCCGATCCCGGCGAGCTTGATCCGGCCGCCGGAGTTGACGCTGAACTCGCCCGGACAGTACTCGCCGGGCACCTCACCGACCCGGGCGTCGGCGCCGAGCGCCGATCCGGCGGCGGCGATCGTCGCCGCCATCGCCGCGAAGCGCTCGTGCGTCCCCGCGTAGGAGCCGCCACCGGCCCGGATCGCGTGCGAGAACGAGATCGTCCCTTCATGGAAGACGGCCGCGCGGCCGCCCGCGATCCGCTCGACCGGGAGGTAGCCGGCCTCGCGGGCGATCGTGACCGCGCGCCGGTAGCCCGGCCGGAGCCGGTCGAGCTTGCCGAACGCGAGGATCGGCGCCATGCGGTTGAGGCGGATCGCCGGAGGGATCTCGGCGCGCGCCACCTGGCGCATCAGCGCCGCCGAGATCGCGGTCTCGAGGTAGGGGTCGTCGGGGAAGGCGGCGGTGTGGACCTGGACCGCTGCGGAAGCGGAGTTCAAGCGTTGTGTGTGGAGTATGAAGGAGACATTGCGAGTGTGACGGGACTCACACATAAGACCGGCCAATCCCGGAATCGTTTGGTCCGTCAGCCGAATCCGGCCGTTGCGGGCCAGATGCCCGCAACCTACCCGCCCGATTCGGACAACGCAGATGGATTGGATCGATGCTGCCCAGACAACCGATTGAACCTGTGCGCGCCAAGCGCGGCCGCTCGCGCCGCGACACCCTCGCCGTGCTCGCCGTCGGTGCGACCCTCGCCCTCGGAGGCGCCGGCGTCGCCCTCGCGGCGACCACCCCCGACGCTTCGACCGGACCGGACGAGCCCGCGGCCGACGTCCCGGTGCTCGACCACGACAGCCAGTTCGAGCGCTCGCTCGGCGTCGGCGTCGCCCGCGTCCGCTACGAGAAGCTCTACGAGCAGGCGAAGCGCCTCGACGTCGAGCCGAAGCGCGGAGTCGCCATCGGCGCCGGCAAGGACGACATCGCCGACGCCTCGGACGGCCTCCGCAAGCGCATCGAGGCCGAGCGCGAACGCCGCAAGGAAGCCGCCAAGCCCGACTACGGCACCCCCGAGTCGGTCGGCGTCGACCAGTCGACGCTCGACTCCATCGCCGCCTGCGAATCCGGCGGCGATCCGACCGCGGTCGATCCCTCCGGGACCTATCGCGGCAAGTACCAGTTCGACCTCCAGACGTGGGCGTCGGTCGGCGGCAGCGGTGATCCCGCCGCCGCGCCCGAGGCCGAGCAGGACTACCGCGCGGCGCTGCTGATGTCGCGCTCCGGCTCGAGCCCCTGGCCCGTCTGCGGCTGACCCGCTGACCGCTCCGGCGGCCCGCGCCCCGCTCAAGGGCCGGGCCGCCGGAGCCGATCAGGTCGGGGTGAGCCGCGAAGGTCCCGCCGTCCCCCCGGCCCCCGAAGGGCTCGTCCTCGCGGCCGGGCTGCGGGCGAGCCGGGAGACGTTCGAGCGCTGGCGGCGCGACCCCGCCGC
>DATMCB010000249.1:0-10324 GCA_035558835.1 Solirubrobacterales bacterium | reverse complement strand
TGCCCCTGCAGCCGCGATGCGGTGTTGACGATGTCGCCGACCGCCGTGAAGTCGTAGAGCGCCCGCTGGCCGATGTTGCCGACGAAGGCCTCGCCGGCGTCGAGGCCGATGCCCATCTCGACGAACGGTTCGGTCGCTGATCCATAGCCGACCGCGCGGAGCAGCCCGCGAGCGTGGTCGAGCATCAGGACCGGCACGTCCTCGGGCTCGATGCCCGGCTGCAGCTCGGGGAGGTAGATCGCCATCACCTCGTCGCCGATCAGCTTGTCGATCACGGCCTCCGGGAAGAGGACGTCCTCGGCGCAGCGGTAGAAGCGCCGCAGCGATTCCGAGACTTCGCGTGGATCGATTCCCTCCGAGCGTTCCGTGAAGCCGCGGAGGTCGGCGAACAGCACCCCCGTCTCCATGTTCATTCCCCCGGGAGGCGAGAACTCGACGCAGACGGAGCAGATCGTCGGATTCTTTCGCGAAGGCCGGTAGCCGAGGGGTCCGGCGATGCGGCTTCCCGGCCCGGCGAACGGCGCGCCGCAAATGCAACAGCGTGGGCTGCTCGGCAGCGAGCGCAGGAACCGGCCCACGACTCCGCCGGCGCCGGTCGAGTGCAGCTTCCACGCGATCTTCCAGTCCTCCGGCTGTAACGGCTCGCCGCCGTCGCGGCCCGCCTTTCGCCGCAGCTCCCGGATGCCGAGACGCTGCCAGCGGGTGAGCCGGACCGGCTCGTCGCCCTCGTGATGCTCGTGGGCCACGAAGTCGAGCCTACCCCCGGATTCCCCGCGAGTCGAAGCTGTTCGACTCAGACGCCGGCCGGCGAGCGCTGCGACTCGAGCTCGCGGGCGAGGGTCTCGGTGTCATAGGGGCCGATGTGGCGCTGCTCGCCGATGAAGAACGTCGGTGTCCCGCGCGCGCCGCTCGCCTCGGCGCTGACGACGTCCTCGCGGACCCGCTCGGCGCAGCGGCCCTCGGACAGGTCGCGGACGAACCGCTCGACGTCGAGCCCGAGCTCCCCGGCGTAGCCGACGAGGTCGGCCCATTCGAGCTCGTCCTGGTGGCGGAAGAGCAGGTCGTGCATCTCCCAGAAGCTCCCCTGGAGGGCCGCCGCTTCGGCGGCCTGGGCCGCCATCTCGGCGTGCTCGTGAACGTCGGCGAGCGGGAGGTGCCGGAAGACGTACCGGAGGTCGTCGCCGAAGCGCTCGCGGAGGTCCCTGAGCACGCCGGTGGCTCGACCACAGAATGGGCATTCGAAGTCGCCGTACTCGACAAGCGTCAGCGACGCCGCGGCCGCGCCGCGGATGTGATCGCGCTCGGGATCGACCGCCATGTCGAGCTTCCGCGGCAGCCCGGCGGTGCGCTCGCCGCGGAGGACGGCGGCGAGGCGGAAGACGATCCAGCCGACGCCGATCGCGATCGCGCCGGCCATCAGCACTCCGACCGTGGCTTCGTCGTGCAGGGCCGGCGAGTCGAACGCGAGCCCGGCGATCAGCAGCGAGACCGTGAAGCCGATGCCCGACAGCGCCGCCCCGCCGACGACCTGCCCGGAGCCGACGCCCTGCGGCAGCCGCCCAAGGCCGAGACGGACGGCGCCGAGCGCGCCGGCGCCGATCCCGGCGAGCTTGCCGACGACGAGGCCGAGGACGACGCCCCAGGTGACCGGCGAGGTCAAGGCGTCGCCGAGGACCCCGTCACGGAGGTCGACCCCGGCGTTGGCGAGCGCGAAGATCGGCACGATCACGAAACTGGTCCACGGGTGCATCGCCGTCTGCAGGCGCTCGTTCAGCGACACCGCCTTCTGGAGGCTCTGCTTCGCCTCGTAGCCGACGTCGGGAAGGGGCGACTGCCGGAAAGCCCGGAACCGGGACGCCGCGTGCTCGACCTGTTCGCGCTCCGGCGGCCGGGCCGTGATCAAGAGGCCCGCCGCCATCCCGGCGATCGTCGGGTGCAGGCCCGACTCGACCGCGGCGACCCAGAGGACGGCGCCGACGATCGCATACACGGAGCCACGCCAGACCCGGAGACGGCCGAGGGCGACGATGATCACGAGGCAGGCGGCACCGACGGCAACCGCGACGAGATCGATCGAATCGGAGTACACGGCACCGATCACGGCGATCGCGGCGATGTCGTCGGCGATCGTCAGCGTCAGTAGGAAGACGCGCAGCTGGGTCGGGCAATCCGGACCGACGAGCGCGAGCGCGCCGAGCAGGAACGCGGTGTCGGTCCCGATCACCACGCCCCAGCCGTTCGCCGCCTCGCCGGAGGGATTGAGCGCGAGGTACAGCAGCGCCGGCACCACCATGCCGCCGACGGCGGCGATCCCGGGGATGGCGAGCCGGCGGCGCTCGGTGAGCTCGCCCATCGACAGCTCGCGGCGGATCTCCAGTCCGATCACGAAGAAGAACGCCGCCATCAGACCGTCGTCCACCCAGTGGGCGAGATCGAGGCTCAGCTCGTTGCTGCCGATCCGGATCGACAGATCGGTGCTCCAGAGCGACTGGTAGGAGTCGGAGAGCGGCGAGTTCGCCCAGACCAGCGCGATCGCCGTCGCGGCCAGCAGCAGCCCGGCGCTGCCCGCCTCGGTGCTGAGGAAGCTGCGAAGCGGCGCCGCCAGGGCCGCGAGCAGCTCCCGCCGGCGGGGAACGCTCTGATCGGGGACATGCGTCGCGCCGGCCTCCACGTCCTCGATCCTAGGGACGGGCCCCCGGCGGGAGCGGCGCAGCGGTGGCGGCGGACGCGAGGTCGTAGCCTGCCTGCGTGATCGACTACGGCCATGAGCTTCAGTTCGGGATCTTCGCGATCCCCTCCGCCGAGCGACCCGGGCAGGCGATCGCGGCGGCGAAGCTCGCCGACGTCGTCGGCCTCGACCTGGTGACGTTCCAGGATCACCCCTACCAGGCGCGATTCCTCGACACCTGGACCCTCCTCTCCTACCTGGCGGCCGAGACCGAAACCGTGCGGCTGGCGCCGAACGTGGCCAACCTGCCGCTCCGCAATCCGGCCGTGCTGGCGCGGAGCGTCGCCAGCCTCGACATCCTCAGCGGCGGCCGGATCGAGCTCGGCCTCGGTGCTGGCGCGTTCTGGGACGGGATCGCCGCGATGGGGGGCGAGCGGTTGAAGCCCGGGGAGAGCGTCGATGCGCTCTCCGAGGCGATCGACGTGATCCGGTCGATCTGGAACACCGGGGAGCGCTCCGCCCGCGTCGACGGCACCCACCACCGCCTCGCCGGGGCGCACCCGGGGCCGGCGCCGGCGCACGACGTCGAGATCTGGCTCGGTGCGTACAAGCCGCGGATGCTGCGGCTGACCGGAGCGAAGGCGGACGGCTGGATACCGAGCGTCGGCTACGCGGCGATCGCCGAGCTCGGTGAGATGTGCGCGGTGATCGACGAAGGCGCCCAGCGGGCAGGGCGCCGGCCCGGCGACATCCGGCGGATGCTCAACGTCGGCTCCGTCGGCGGCGAGACGTTTCCATCCGGCGAGCCGTCGAGCTGGCCCGAGCAGCTCGCCGATCTCGCGCTCGAGACCGGGATCAGCGCGTTCATCCTCGCCGCCGACGAGGAGCCGGCGATCCGCGCCTGGGCCGAGGAGACCGCGCCACGGACGCGGGAGCTCGTCGAGGCCGAACGCTCGCGGCCGGGAAGCGGCCGGGCGGCAGCATCCGCGGTCCCGGCGGGCGATGCTGGTGGGGCGGCCCCGAGCGGCGGCCTCGAGGTGACGCCGACGCCCGACGACGGCGTCCGCCTCAGCTCCGAGGCGCCCTGGGACGAGGACGAGCGTCCGAGCGGCCCGGATCCGGATCGCGCCCGGGAGTACAGCCCCGACGAGCAGGCCGCCGGGCGGCATCTCGTCGACGTCCACGACATGCTCCGCGCGGAGCTCGTCCGGCTGCGCGATCTGATCGAGCAGGTCGATCAGGGAACGACGAACGCCGCCGCGGTCCGCTCTTACCTGAACCGGATGGCGATCCGGCAGAACAACTGGACGCTCGGCACCTTCTGCGAGACCTATTGCGGCAACGTCACCCGCCACCACACGCTCGAGGACCGCAGCGTCTTCCCGCATCTGCGTCGCGGCGACGCGCGCCTCGCCGCCGTCCTCGACCGCCTCGGCGAGGAGCACGAGGCGATCGCCGAGATCCTCGAGCGGGTCGACGAGGCGCTGATCGACCTCGTCTCGTCGGAGCCGGAGGGGATGGCGGAGCTGCGCGCCGCGGTCGACCTCCTCACCGACGCGATGAACTCGCACTTCTCCTACGAGGAGCGCGAGCTGACCGAGCCGCTGGCCCGGCTCGGCTTCTACTGAGCGGGCTGCCCGCCGCCGTCGCCGCGGTCGCGGAGCTGCTCGGCGGCGGTGAAGAAGTTGCGGTAGGCCAGGGTCGTCGCCGTCAGCGCTGAGATCGCGACGGCGCCGAGCAGCACGTAGAGGAGGATGAGCTGGAGGCGAACGGCGTCGGTCGGGTCGGCGCCGGCGAGCAGCATGCCGACCATCGTGCCCGGGAAGAAGATCAGCCCGGTCGTCTTCGTCGAGTCGACGAGGGCGATGGTCCCCGAGCGGAGGGCCCGGCGGACGCTCGGCGCGGCGGCCCGGCGGGAGGTCGCTCCGAGCGCGAGCGTCGCCTCGACTCGCGGCGCTTCGGTTCGCATCTCGTCCCCGAGCCGGTTCAGCGCCACCGCCGAGGCGGTCATCGCGTTGCCGATCACCATCCCGCCGACCGGCACCAGGTAGCGCGGCTCAGCCGGGAAGATCCCGAGCCCGAGGACGAGACCGAGCGTCGCGGTCGCCGACAGCGCGAGCGCGACGAGCAGCGGCGTCAGCGCCCCCGGGACGTGCCGGGCCCGCGCCCGCGCCGTGAACGCGCCGAAAACGACCATGACCGCGAGCAGGGCGACGACGAGGAGCAGGCTGTCCTCGTCGAAGATCGCCGTGATCACGAAGCCGATCGCGGTCAGCTGCACGAAGCTGCGCACGACGGCGATCCCGATATCGGCCTCGAGCCCGGCGCCGCGCCAGCGCGAGATCGCGGCCGCGATCGCGACGAGGACGAGCGATGCCGCGACCTCGCCGATCGTGACGTCGATGCCGATCACGCCAGGATCCCCGCCGCCGCACCCTGCTCGACGAGCCGTCCGGCGTCGATCCGGACGACCCACTCGGCCAGTCGCCGCGCCTGTCCGGGGTCGTGGGTGACGATCACGATCGAGTTGCCGAGCTTGCGGTGCAGATCGACGACCGTGCGCTCGACCGAGTCGCGGGCTTGCTCGTCGAGAGCCGATGTCGGCTCGTCGAGGAGCAGCACGTCCGGCTCCGTCGCCAGCGCTCTCGCGATCATCGTCCGCTGCTGCTCGCCGACGGAAAGACGCTCGACGTCGCGGTCGGCGAACGAGCCGTCGAGGCCGGCAAGGCCGAGCAGCCGGTCGACGTCGGGATCGCGGTCGCTCAGCCCGGCGGCGAAGCTGAGGTTGTCGGCGACCGTGCCGTCGAGCAGGGCCGGGAGCTGGGGCACGAGCGCGACCTCGCGGCGAAGCTGCAGCGGGTCGAGCTCGCGCGTATCGGTTCCGCGGAACCTGACCACGCCCTGATCGGGGTCGGAGAGACGGTCGAGCAGCCTGAGCAGCGTCGACTTCCCCGAGCCCGAGGGACCGACGACGGCGCTGACGCCTTCCGGGAAGCGGGCCGAGAGCTCGACCAGGACCGGCTCGCCGCCACGCCGCAGCGACACGCGCTCGAGCTCGAACAGCATCGCGCCATTATCGGGCGACGGGCCGCGCGGCCGCGGCCCGCATCGCGGATTCGAACGGCGTCGCCGGGCTCGGCGTCAGCCGCCGAGGTCCCCGATCGCCTCCTGGAACTGGCCCATCCCACGTGCCAACGAGCTGCCGGTCACGGCGGGCACGATTCCGAGACGATCGACGATCATCCCGACCCGGGCCTGCAATCTCTCGAACTCGGGGCTGCGGAGGATCTCGTCGAGCTGCGCGGGCTCGCCGCGGAGGATGATGAAGCCCTCGAGGTCGCCGCCGTGGGGCTGCAGAAACCACGGCTCGACGCTCTCGAGCTTCCCCTCCTGCTGGAGCCGGCCGTAGTACTCGATCGACTCGTTGAAGACCGACACGGCCTTCTCCTCGCGACCCCGAACCACCTGACCCCATCCCAGGAACAAGGCATCGTCAGACATCGGTTTCTCCTCTCGTCGTTCGCGTTCAACGTACCCCTGTGACGGGCTGCTGTCCAGCGGGAGGCCCGCTTTCGGTCTCGCCGGTTGGCGCCGCAAGGAAACGGGTAGTCGGGGCTTGGGAAAGGAGCGAGCAAATGATCATTCTCGGAATCGTCCTGCTGGTCATCGGCGCGATTGCGAACATCGGGATCCTCTGGGTGATCGGCGCGATTCTCGTCGTGCTTGGCCTCATCTTCTGGATCCTCGGCGCAATGGGCCGGGCCGTCGGCGGCAGGCCTCACTACTACTGACGCCGTCCTGACCGGACAACGCGGGAGGGCGGCGCCTTCCGCGCGCCGGCCGGTGCCGTTCCGATATGGGACGCTGCCGGCTGTTGACCCGCAGTCAAGAGACCGGCGAGGGCCGCGGCTACTGGCCGCAGCCATGGACCTGCGAGGACGGCGGTCCGCGGAGGTGGGGCCTCGCCGGCGTTCCCGGGCTCGACATCCAGCCCGGCGAGGGGCTGCAGCTGGCGGCGATCGCCGAAGCGTTCGCGACCGACGCGATCGTCCGCCGCGAGCCCGGTGAGCTCTTCGCGCTCCGCCACGACGTCCCGATGCGGCGAATCCATACGACGGCCGTCTCCGCTTGGGCCGAGCGGCTCGACCCGGAGTCGCTCGCGGTAACGGCGCGAACGCCGCCGCTTCCCGGCGGGCCGTTCTGGCCGGGTGGGATCGCCGCCCATGCGAGCGGCGACCTCCACCTCGTCTTCGGTCGCTGGGCGCACCGGCTCAGCCCCGAGCTCGACGTCCTCGCCTCGCACCGGCTCCCCGTCGATCGCCCGCACAACTCGTTCGTCGTCCTCGACGGCGGCGAGCTCGTGACGAAGGACTGCGACGCTCCGGCCGGCCGGACACCCTCCACGGTCTCCGTCCTCGATCCGGAGACGCTCGCCCCGGTCGCAGCGCCGCTCGAGCTGCCCGAGCCCGCGATCGCGCGCCTCTCCTCCGACGGCGGGGCGGTGATCGCGGTCGGCGCGACCACCCTCTTCCGGCTCCGCCTCGACCGCGACGCCGGACGGCTCGTGATCGACGAGGCCTGGCAGCCCGCCTACGGGCCGGCGCCGGGAAGAAGCTACGGCTGGGACCCGGTGATCGGCGACGAGCACGTCCTCTGGATGGATCAGGGCCGCAACCGGACCGACCGGACGATGCTCGGCAGCGGCGAATCTCCCGATCCGGTCCGCCTCTGGTGGGCGCGACATGACGACGGGACGATCCGCTCGACCGAGGTGAGCGGGCTTCCGCACGGAACCGTGTCGAACCCGCCGGCCTGGGATCCGTCCGGCCGCGTCGTCGTCGCCTATGACGCCGGCAACGCGGTCGTCCGCGCCTGGCGGCTGATCGGCGACGAGCTCGATCCGCTCTGGCGTCGCGACGGGCTCGCCCACGCCGGCCACCTGATCGTCTATCCCGACACCCGTGAGCTTGTCGTCGGCGACTGGCAGGACCTCGCGCTGATGCGCAGGCGCTGGATCCGCCCGCTGACCCGCGGGGTCGGCCAGTTCGCCTCCCGCTTCGCGGCGGCCCGCCGGGCGTCGCTTCGGACCGGCTCCGACAGCCTCGTCGTCCTCGATCTCGACAGCGGCGCCGAGAAGGCCAGGGTCGGTGTGCCGTCGTCGTCGCAGGGGTTCCTGTTCCCGGCGCCGGGGTTCGGCCGCGACGTCTACTACCAGTCGCTCACGACGATCGCCCGCATCGCCGTGAGCTGAGCCACCGCCCGCTCAGCTCTGCTTGACGACCGCGTACATGACCCGCTCGGCGACGTCCATGATCACCTCGCCGATCCGGGCACAGCGCCGGTAGAGCTCGCGAAGCTTGATCCGCGAGCGCATGTCCCGCTCCTCGAGCAGGTCCGCCATGCCGCGGTAGTAGGCATCGCCGATCCGGTGCTGGACCTCGATCGTCGCCTCGGCGGCTGCGTTCGCAGTCTCGTCATCGCCGCCGAGCGCTGCGATCGCCTCATCGAGGCGCCGGACAGCGTCCCCCATCAGCTCCGCCATCTCGGCGATTCCGGCGTCGGGAGCCTGGTCGAGGACATCGGCCTCGGCGACGAGGTCGCGCGCGAAGTCGAGGATCAGGTCAATGCCGCGCGAGAGGGCGAAGACGTCCTCCGGCTCGAGCGGGATGACGAACGCCGCCCGCAACGCGTTGACGAGCTCGCGCTTGCGGAGGTCGCCGCGGGGCTCGGCCTCGCGGACGAGCCGTCCAGCGGCGGAGTCGCCCCGGGCCCAGGTCGCGAAGGCTTCGAGGCCCTCCAGGGTGACCGCGATCTGGGCGCGGAGGAGGCCGGTGATGTCGGGCTCCTCGGGCAGGAACCATCGACCGGGCTTCATCCGACCGCCTGCCAGACCGCGAAGGTCGCCACCGCCAGCGCCGCGGCTGCCGGGATCGTGACGAGCCACGCGAGCGCCATCTGGCGAACGACCAGCCAGCGCACGTGATGGAGGCGGCGGCGGCCGACCCCGACTCCGACGATCGAGGAGGAGACCACCTGTGTCGTCGCCACCGGCCCGCCGATCATCGATGCCCCGAGGATGATCGCCGAGGAGGCAGACTGGCTCGCGAGGCCCTCGACTTGCTGGATCCGGTAGATGCGCCGACCCACGGTGCGAATGATCCGCCATCCGCCGAGCGCCGTGCCGGCGGTCAGCGCCACCGCGCAGGCGACGGTCGCCCAGGTCGGCGCCGAAAGGCTCGTGATCCGGCCGTCGGCGAGGAGCAGCGCGGCGACGACGCCGACCGACTTCTGGGCGTCGTTGGCGCCGTGGCTGAAGGCGAGCGCAGCCGACATCACCCATTCGCCGCCGACGACCGGGCGGTCCCAGCGCCGCGTCGCCCGGCGCCAGACGCGGCGGATCAGCCGGATCACTACGAGGCCGCCGAGCGCGCCGAGCGGCGGGGAGACCGCGAGCGCGATCAGGGCGCCGAGCACCCCGACCGGATGGATGCCCTCCATGCCTCCCCAGAGGACGGCGCCGGTACCGCCCTCGGCCAGCGCCGCCCCGACCAGGCCGCCGATCAACGCGTGGCCGGAGCTCGACGGCAGGCCGGCGCGCCAGGTGATCAGGTTCCAGGCGACCGCGCCGGCCAGGCCCGAGCCGATCACCGCCGCCGCGACCGACGGATCGACGGTGACCATCCCACCGATCGTGTCGGCGACGGCGGCGCCGACGAGGAGCGGGCCGAGCAGGTTGAAGACGGCGGCGAGCACGATCGCCTGCAGCGGCCGCGCCGCGCGGGTCGCGACGAGCGTCGCGATCGCGTTCGACGCATCGTGGAGGCCGTTCGTTGCCGCGAACGCCAGCGCAAGGGCGATCGCGATGACGAATCCGGCCTCCATAGTGGAAACCTAGATGGCGGGATCAGACGGCCGCGCCCACGAGCGCGCCGATCCCGGACGTGACCGCCATCGCAAGCGCGCCCCAGATCACGACGCGGGCGATCGCGATCGTCCGGCTGCCGCCACCGAGCCGGGCGCCGGACCAGCCGAGGATCGCGAGGGCGACGACGGTCACGACGACACAGGCCGCAATGCGCGCAGACCCGGGCGCGGCAGCGACGGCGATCACCGGCAGGATCGCCCCTGCCGAGAAGGCCAGCGCGGACGCCCAGGCTGCCTGGAACGGGCGGGCCTGGCGCTCCTCGGTGAGCCCGAGCTCTTCCCGCGCATGGGCCTCCAGGGCATCGCTGTCGGTCAGAGCCTGCGCGACCCTGTTGGCCAGTTCGGGCTGCAGTCCGCGGCTCTCATAGATCCCGGCGAGCTCGCGCAGCTCGCCCTCGGGGTCACGTCGAAGCTCCTTGCGCTCGAGCGTCAGGTCGGCCCGCTCGGAGTCCCGCTGCGAGCTGACCGAGACGTACTCGCCGGCCGCCATGGACAGCGCCCCCGCCGCCAGCCCGGCGATTCCGGCGGTGACGATCGCCGACCCGGATGCGCCGGAGGCGGCGACGCCGAGGACGAGGCTGGCGGTCGAGACGATCCCGTCGTTGGCACCGAGGATTGCCGCCCGCAGCCAGCCCGACCTGTGACTGAGGTGGGTCTCGGAGTGGCGGCGACGGGCCATACCGGTAAGCGTATTGGCGGGCCTGCCGCCTCGAGGGCGTAGGCTCTGCCGCC
>DATMCB010000248.1:0-2054 GCA_035558835.1 Solirubrobacterales bacterium | reverse complement strand
CAGATCATCAACCACGCCGCGGCGATCCCCTACATGTTCAACGGCCAGGTCCGGGTCCCGCTCGTGATCCGGATGCCGGGCGGGGGCGGCCATCAGCTCGGCCCGACCCACTCGCACAGCTTCGAGGCGATGTTCCTGCAGATCCCCGGCCTGCTGGTCGCCTGCCCGTCGACCCCGGCCGACGGCAAGGGCCTGCTGAAGACCGCCATCCGCGACGACAACCCGGTCATCTTCATCGAGCACGAGACGCTCTACGGGATGCGGGGCGAGGTCCCCGACGACGACGACCACATCATCAATTTCGGCATCGCGGCGGTCCGGCGCGAGGGGACCGACGCGACGATCGTGGGCATCCTGAAGATGGCTCACGAAGCGGAGCGGGCGGCCGAGACGCTCGCCGAGGAGCACGGGATCGAGGCCGAGGTGATCGACCCGCGGACGCTCCGCCCGCTCGACCTCGAGACGATCCTCGAGTCGGTCCGCAAGACCAACCGGGTCGTGATCGTCGAAGAGGGCTGGCCGCACGGCGGCGTCGGTGCCAACCTGGCGGCGCTGATCCAGGAGCAGGCCTTCGACTACCTCGACGCGCCGGTCCAGCGGGTGACCGGCGCCGACGTGCCGATGCCGTACTCGAAGCGGCTCGAGCAGAGCGCGATCCCCCACCCCGAGCACATCGTCAGCGCGGTCCTGCAGACGACGGCGGGCGTGCGATGAGGGCGCACGTCTCGCCGGCGCGCACGTGGCTCCCGGAAGCGAAGCGGGGGAAGCGCCGTGGCTGATGTCGTCATGCCGCGGCTCTCCGACTCGATGGAGGAGGGAACGGTGCTGGCCTGGATGAAGGCGGTCGGCGACGAGGTGGCGGTCGGCGACGAGCTCGTCGAGATCGAGACCGACAAGGCGAACATGGTCTACGAGTCCGACGTCGCCGGGACCCTGACCGAGATCCTCGCCGACGAGGGAGCGACGCTGCCGATCGGCGAGGTGATCGCGCGGGTCGGCGACGACGGCGCCGCGGCCGGGAACGGGCGGGCGGCGGCGACCGCGGAGCCGGATGGCGGCGAGCCCGAGGCGCCGGCGACGAGCGCGCCGGCCGAGCCCGCGCCGCGTCCCGCCGCGGCGGCTCCCGAGACCGCTGCCTCGTCCGCGCCCGCCCCCGGCGAGCGGATCAAGGCCTCGCCGCTGGCCCGGCGGATCGCCGGCGAGCGCGGCGTCGACCTCGCGGGCCTGAGCGGGACCGGACCGGGCGGGCGGATCGTCAAGGCGGACGTCGAGGCGGCGCCTTCCGGCGACGGGGGCGCGCCGGCGGCCGAACCCGAGGTCGCCGGCCCGTCCGAGCCGCCGGCGGCCGCGGCGGAGACGCCGGAGACCGCCCGCGGCAGCGCCGAGCAGATCGAACTGACCCGGCTGCAGCAAACGATCGCCCGGCGGATGGCGGAGTCGAAGGCGACCGCGCCGCACTTCTACCTGACGAGCGAGATCGACATGTCACGGGCGGTCGAGGCGCGAGCCCGGATCAAGGCGGCGTCCGGCGAGGGCGACGTCGTCCCCTCGTTCAACGACATGGTCGTCAAGGCCTGCGCGCTCGCCCTCCGCGAGTTCCCGCGCGCCAACGGCGCCTACCGGGACGGCAAGTTCGAGGAGTACTCGCGGATCAACATCGGCATCGCGGTCGCCGCCGTGGACGCTCTGGTCGTGCCGACGATCTTCGACGCCGACCGCAAGGGGCTTCGTCAGATCGCCGCCGACAGCCGCGAGGCCGCCGAGCGCGTCCGCGCCGGGACGATCACGCCACCGGAGCTGTCCGGCGGAACCTTCACCGTGTCGAACCTGGGGATGTTCGGGATCACCAGCTTCTCGGCGGTAATCAACCCGCCGCAGGCCGCGATCCTCGCGGTCGGATCGATCGAGCAGGTGCCGGTCGTCCGCGACGACGCGATCGTCCCCGGTCATCGGATGTCGGTCAACTTGGCCTGCGACCACCGGATCCTCTACGGCGCCGACGGTGCGAAGTTTGTCGCCCGCGTCCGCGACTTGCTGGAGGAACCGGTGTTCTT
>DATMCB010000247.1:0-9820 GCA_035558835.1 Solirubrobacterales bacterium | reverse complement strand
GAGGTGACCGGGCGGATGTACGACGAGCGACTCGGCCGCTGGCACTTCTACGGGCCGTTGATCGGCACCTGGGGGACGTTCGTGCCGATGCACTGGATCGGGATGGAGGGCATGCCGCGCCGCGTCGCCGACTACGCCGCCCAGTTCGGCAACTGGAACCTCCTGATCTCGGTCTTCGCCTTCATCCTCGGCGCCGTCCAGCTGATCTTCCTCTACAACATGATCGTCAGCTGGCGCTGGGGCCCGCGCGCCAGCGCGAACCCGTGGCGGGCGAAGACGATCGAGTGGCTCGTCTCCTCACCCCCGCCGCGGTTCAACTTCGACGAGGTCCCGCGGGTCGTCGGCGGCCCCTACGAGTTCGGCGTCCCCGGCGCCCGGCACGCGATCATGCACCCGCAGCGCAAGCCGGCCGAGGCGGCCGAGCCCGAGCGGGCGACCACGGTCTCAGGCTGACGGGCAGGCGGCGGGAGCCGCTCAGGAGTGCCCGTCGGCGACGAGCGCCCGCAGGCTCTCGTAATCCTCGTGGCAGGCAGGGCAGCCCTCGAGGTGGTTGCGGAAGCCGGGGATCCGCTCGTCGGCGTCGGCGCCCTCGAGCTCGAGCTCGACGTACTCGTCGATCCGCGCGAAGCACTCCTCGCAGCTGACCTCGTAGCCGTCCGGCCCGAGTAGGCGGCTGACGGCCGTCACGGTTCCATCCGCCGGTCTCTCGTTCATCTGATCCCCTCCTTTCTGTTTCCCGCCGGCACAGCGGCCAGGTGTCCTTCGGCGACGAGCCGGTCGCGAAGCTTCCGGCGGGCGTCGTGAAGTGTCTTGTAGAGCGCTCCCCGCGTCGTCGCCATCTGCTCGGAGAGCACGTCGACCGGGGTCTCGTTGAGGGCGAGTGCGACGAACACCCGGCGCTGGTGCGCCGTCAGCGCCTCGTCGATCGCGTCGCGGAGCGCCGTGAGAAGCTCCGACTGCTCGGCCGCGGCGGCAGGTGAGCCTCGCCGCGCCGCGAAGCGCTTCCAGCCCTCGCCGTCGAGGACCACCTCGCGCTCCTGGAAGGCCCGGCGGCGGAGCCGGACGCCGGCCTCGAGGAGGGCGAACTTGTAGGCCCAGGTCGTGAAGCGGCTGGCGCCACGGAACTCGCTGAGCTTGCCGAGCACGGCGACGGTCGCGTCGTCGGCGGCCTGGAGCGCGATGTCGTCGAGCTCCTCGCCGCGCACGTGGGAGAGGGCGGCGCGGCGGCGGCCGACCTCGAAGCGGGCCGCACCGAGGAGCAGGGCGTGCAGGTCGCGCACGGCCCGCTCCCGTTCCGGGCCGGTCGCCCGCAGCGACCGCAGCCAAGCCTGCGACTCGGCGGCACGGGTGGTCCGGGGATCGTCGCTCACGCCTTCCATGCGCGCCCGAGCATAGCCCCGCGCGACGGCGAGACCGGGATGGAGCGGCAGGACCGCGGCGGCGGGCGCGTCCGTCCGCTCGAGCTCGATGGCCGGTGCCGGCTCAGCCATCGGCGAGCCGATCGATCGGGACGTCGGGATCGCGTAGGCGCTCGCGATCGACTGGCTGCCGCGAACGGATCAGCGCCTCGATCTCGTCGCCGTAGTCCCAGAGGTTGACGTTCATCGCCGCCGCCACGCGATCGCCCTGGAGCCAGAAGGCGATGAACTCCCGGCCCTTCGTGTCACCGCGGAAGACGACCTCGTCATCGCCGCTCGCGTAGCCGCGGTACTCCATCCCGACGTCGTACTGGTCGGAGAAGAAGTAGGGGATCTGGGGCTCGCCGGCGGGCTGGCCGAGCATGGTCCGGCCCGCTTCCTCTCCGGTCCGGATCGCGTTCGCCCAGTGCTCGACGCGGAGGCGCCGCTCGTAGAACGGGTTGTAGGCGTTGACCACGTCGCCGGCCGCGAAGATGCCGGCAACGCTCGTCTCGAGCCGCTCGTCGGCGACGATCCCGTTGTCGATCTCGATCCCGGCGGCCTCGGCGAGCGCCGTCCGCGGCACGACCCCGATGCCGACGACGACGAGATCGCATGCGACCGGGTCCCCATCGGCGATCCGCACCGCCTCGACGCGGCCGTCGCCCTCGAAGCCTTCGGTGGCGGCGCCGGCGAGCAGCTCGACGTCGTGCTCGCGGTGGACGTCGGCATAGATCGCTCCGACCTCGCGGCCGAGGACGGCCTCGAGCGGGACCTCGGCGCGCTCGATGAGGGTGACATCGACGCCGAGCTGCCGGGCCGAGGCGGCGACCTCGGCGCCGATCCAGCCGGCCCCGACCACGGCAACCCGCGACGCTTCTCCGAGCGCCGCCGCGAGCCGGTCGGCATCGCCGAAGTCACGCAGGTAGAGGATCCCGTCGAGATCGCTGCCGGGCAGGTCGAGCCGGCGCGGCTCGGCTCCGGTCGCGACCAGCAGCCGCTCCCAGCCGATCCGCTCGCCGCCGTCGAGCACGACCTCGCGCTCGCCGGTCACGATCTCCTCGACCCGGGTCCCGGTTCGCAGCTCGATCTCGTTCTCGGTGTAGAACTCCTCGGGATGGGGGCGGGCCGCCTCGCGGTCGCTCTCGCCCCGCAGGTAGTCCTTCGAGAGCGGCGGTCGCTCGTAGGGCAGCTCCGGCTCCTCGCCGATCAGGACGATCCCTCCTTCGAGCCCGTTCGAGCGCAGCGACTCGACCGCCTTCGCGGCTGCGAGGCCGCCGCCGACGATCACCGCTGCCTGCCGCTCAGACATGGATCGGCCCTCCGGCCAGCGCGAGGAACTCGCTGCGTGTCCGCGGATCGTCGCGCAGAGCCCCGATCAGCCTCGACGTCACCGTCTTTGCGCCGGGCTTGCAGACCCCGCGGATCGACATGCACATGTGCTCGGCCTCGAGGACGACGCCGACGCCGCGCGGCGCCAGCTCACGGTCGATCCAGCCGGCGATCTGCGTGGTCAGTCGCTCCTGGACCTGCAGCGACCGGGCGAAGAGGTCGACGACCCGGGCCAGCTTCGAGAGGCCGACGATCCGCTCGCCGGGCAGGTAGCCGACGTAGGCGACGCCGCTGAACGGGAGGACGTGGTGCTCGCAGAGCGAGTGGAAGGGGATCCCGCGCGCGACGACGAGCTCGTCGTAGCCGGCGTCGTTGGGGAACGTCGTCGGGTTGAAGCTCTCGGCGCTGAGCAGCTCCTCGAGGACGCCGACCATCCGGCGCGGCGTCTCGCGGATGCTCTCGCTCTCGACGTCGATGCCGAGCGCATCCAGCATCTCGCGGGCGGCATGCTCAGCCCGGCGCCGGTCGAGGCTCGCGGGAGGCGGCGAGCCGCGCCGCGGCCACGCGACCGGATCGAGGCGATCGGCGTGACCGTTCTTGGCGGCGGTACCGGCGGACATAGGTGGTTCCTCGAGGTATGACATACCCGATTGGCGACGTCCGGTACCCGATTCTTACCGATTACTCGCGCAACTCCCAATCGGGGCCGTCGGTACCGACCTCGGTACCGGCGGTCCCGTCGATGATCGCGTCGAGGTCCTCGAGGGAGCCGATCACGCCGCGGTTGCCGGTCGCCTCGACGAACCGGCAGACGGCATCGACCTTCGGTCCCATCGATCCCTCCGGGTAGGACTCGGCACGGAGGCGCTCCGGACTGGCGCGCCGGATCGCCCGCTCGTCGGGGGTGCCGAAGCCGAGGTAGACGGCATCGACGTCGGTGGCTAGGACGAGCATGTCGGCATCGAGGCCGACCGCGAGCAGCGACGAGGCGAGGTCCTTGTCGATCACCGCCTCGACGCCCTCGTGACCACCTGGCACGGCGACGACCGGCACGCCGCCGCCGCCTACGCAGACGACGAGGAACCCGGCTTCGACCAGGCCCTTGATCGCGCCGAGCTGGATGATCTCGTGCGGCTCCGGCGAGGGGACCACCCGGCGCCACTTCGGGCCATCCGGCTTCACGGTCCAGCCGCGCTGGGTCGCGAGCTCGCGGGCGCGTGCCTCCTCGTAGACCGGGCCGATGAACTTGGCCGGATCGGCGAAGGCCGGATCGTCGCGATCGACGAGCACCCGGGTGATCACCGTGACGGTGTCCTGGTGGTCGATCGCGTTGTCGAGCTCGAGCTCGATCACGTAGCCGATCTGCCCGCCGCTCTCGGCGTCGAGGACGTCGAGCGGATAGGGATCGCCCTCGCCGTAGGCGTCCTCCTTGAGCGCCAGCAGCCCGACCTGCGGGCCGTTGCCGTGGGTGACGACGAGGCGCGCCCGCTCCGAGACCGGGCCGAGCACCCGCGCCGCGTCCTTCGCGGCCGCAAGCTGGTTGGCGGCGCTCGACTCCTCGCCGCGGCGAAGCAGCGCGTTGCCGCCGAGGGCGACGATCGTCAGTGGCCCGGAGCCGCTCACGCCAGCGTCGCGACCAGGATGGCCTTGATCGTGTGCAGGCGGTTCTCGGCCTGGTCGAAGACGATGCTCGCCGGCGAGCGGAAGACCTCGTCGGTGACCTCGAGCCCGCCGCTCATCCCGGTCGCCTCCGCGATCTCGGCGCCGACCGTCGTGTTCGCGTCGTGGAAGGCGGGCAGGCAGTGCATGAACTCGACCTTCGCGTTGCCGGTCCGCTCGAGCAGCGCCGCGTTCACCTGGTACGGCTCGAGCAGCTTCGCCCGCTCCACCCAGACGTCCTTGGGCTCGCCCATCGAGACCCAGACGTCGGTGTGGACGAAGTCGGAGCCCTCGACCGCGGCGATGTCGTCGCTGATCGTGATCCGCGCGCCCGAGCCGTCGGCGAGCGCTTCGGCCCGCTCGATCACGTCCGCGGGCGGGCGCAGCTCCTCGGGGGTGACGATGCGGACGTCGGAGCCGAGGATCGCGCCGGTGATCAGCAGCGACCTGCCCATGTTGAAGCGCCCGTCGCCGACGAACGTGTAGGCGATCTCGTCGGGAGGCCGGTGGCTGCGCTCGCGCATCGTCAGGAAGTCGGCCAGCATCTGCGTCGGGTGCCACTCGTCGGTCAGGCCGTTGTAGACGGGGACGCCGGCGTGGCGGTCGAGCTCCTCGATGTTCTCCTGAGCCGAGCCCCGGTACTCGATTGCGTCGAACATCCGGCCGAGCACCGCGGCGGTGTCGGCGATCGATTCCTTGTGCCCCAACTGCGAGCCGCTCGGATCGAGGTAGGTGACGTGGGCGCCCTGGTCGAACGCCGCGACCTCGAAGGCGCAGCGCGTCCGGGTCGAGGACTTCTCGAAGATCAGGGCGATCTCCTTGCCGGCCAGCTGCGGGGCCTCGTCACCGGCGTACTTGGCGATCTTCAGCGTCTCCGAGAGCGACAGCAGGTGGAGCAGCTCGTCGCGGCTGAAGTCGAGCTCCTTGAGGAAGCTCCGGTTCCGCAGGTTGTACATCTCGGACCTTTCTAGAAAGCGGCGTCGCGGTCGATCGGGCAGGTCATGCAGTGCGATCCGCCGCGCCCCCGGCCGAGCTCGGATCCCTCGATCTCGATCACCTCGACCCCAGCCTTGCGGAGCATCGTGTTGGTGTCGACGTTGCGCTCGTAGGCGACGACGACGCCGGGCTCGAGGCAGACGACGTTGTTGCCGTCGTCCCACTGCTCGCGGGCCTGTCCGCGAACGTCGCCGCCGGTCGGGATGACGCGGATCCCGCTCACCCCGAGCGCGTGCTCGAGCGCCGCGACGACGTTGCCGTCGAACGGCTCGATCACCGGCAGCGACTCGGGCTCGTCGCCGGGCTGAAGCGTCCAGATCTGGACGTCGTCGTTGACCACCGGCGGGTAGGCGGTGATCATGTCGCGGTCGACCATCGTCATCACCGTGTCGAGGTGCATGTAGGAGCGGGTCGGCGGCAGCTTCACGGCGAGGACGAGCCGCGCCGCGCCGGCGGCGAACAGGTTGCGGGCGAGGATCCCGACCGACTGCGGGCTCGTCCGCTCGCCCATCCCGATCATCACCGCGCCGTTGCCGATCGGCTCGATGTCGCCGCCCTCGATCGTGCATCTCCCCCAGTCCTCCTCGACTCCGCCGAACCAGACGTTGACGCCGCCGTCGGCGCTGAACATCGGATGGAAGCGATAGATCGCCTCCATGATCGCCGTCTCCGGCCGGCGGGCGCGCTTCGTCATCGGATTCAGCGTCACCCCGTTGAAGATCCATGACGACGGGTCGCGCTGGAACAGGAAGTTCGGCAGCGGCGGCAGGACCATCTCGAGGGGGCCGGCGGTGCTCCAGAGGAGGCCTGCGCCGTCGTCGATCTCCCCCTTCGTCATCCCGCCGATCAGGAAGTCCGCGGTCTCCTTCGGCGTCGCCCCATCGGCCCATTCGCGACCCCGGATCGCCAGGTACTGGCCGACCTGGCGCTCGTGCAGCACCTGATCGAGCAGCCAGTCCCTCGCCTCCGGGGCGGCGAGGATGTCGGCGAGGAGGTCCTCGGCATCGAAGACCTCGATGCCGCGCTCCTTCATCACCTGCACGAACGCGGCGTGCTCGATCTTCGCCTTGCGGACCCAGATCACGTCGTCGAAGAGCAGGTCCTCGACGTTGTCGGGCGTCAGCCGGCGCTGCTCGAGGCCGGGCCGGTGGACGATGACCTTGCGGAGCCTGCCGACCTCGGAGTCGACGCTCAGTCCCATTCTCTCCTCGCTTTCATCGCGTTCAGCTTGAACGCTACCCGGCCACGATCACCCGATCGCGTTGCCGACGAACATGAAGGCCATGCTCAGGATCAGCAGGATCAGGAAGTAGGGGATCGCGAACCGCAGATAACGGTCATAGCCGATCCGCGCCAGCGTCAGCCCGCCCATGATCACAACCGAGGTCGGGGTGATCAGGTTCACCAGCCCCGACGCGGTCTGAAAGGCGGTCACCGAGAGCGACCGCGGCACGTCCGCGAAGTCGGCCAGCGGCCCGAGGATCGGCATCACCAGGGCGGCGTGCCCGGACGACGACGGGACCAGGAAGGCGATCGGCAGGTTGACGAGGATCGCAACCGACGCGAAGACGCCGCCGCTGAGATCGGTCACCGCGTTCTCGGTCCAGTGCAGGATCGTGTCGGTGATGTAGGAGTTCTTCATCACCACGGTCACGGCTCGGGCGAGGACGATGATCAGCGCCGCGCCGAGGAACTCACCGGCTCCGGCCACGATCGCGTCGACCGTGCCCTTCTCGCCGAGCTTGTAGATCAACCCGATGATCACCGAGACGACGAGGAACAGCACGGTCGCCTGGGCGAAGTAGAAGGAGTTGAAGGTCGGGAACGGCCAGTCGGCGTTGAAGATCGTGTCCCAGATGTCGGCCCACGGGACGAAGCCGTAGATCATGACCGCGAAAGCTCCGAAGAACAGCGTCAGGATCAGCTTCTGGCGGGAGTCGAGCGGCTCGACGTCGCCGGTTACCTCGTCGGCCATCCGCAACCCGCCGCTGGTCATGCCCTCGGGACCCATCACCGACTTCGAGTTGTCGGCCCTGACCCGGTAGGCGTAGCGGAGCACGTAGAGGATCCCGACCGCCATGAGCACGACCCACATCGCGACGCGCAGGCCGATGCCGTCGCCGATCTCGATTCCGGCCGCATCGGATGCGACGCCGGTCGCGAACGGGTTCACGGTCGAGGCGAGGACGCCGGTACCGGCACCGAAGAAGATCATCGCCGCGCCGGTCATCCGGTCGAAGCCGAGCGCGAGCGCGAGCGGGACGAGCAGCGCGAAGAAGCCGAGCGTCTCCTCCCACATTCCCTCGGTCGTCCCGCCGAGCCCGAAGACGAGCATGATCACGATGATCAGCGCGGCCGGCCGGTTCCGGAACCGCAGCGCGAGGCGGCCGATCCCTTGCTGGATCGCGCCCGTCTTCATCGTCACGCTGATGAAGGCGCCGATCGCGAGCACGAACAGGAAGATCTGCGCCGCCCCGTAGAGGTAGCCGCGGTTGTCGACCGAGACGAGGCCGCGGTCGTTCTCGATCCCGTAGAGGCCGTCGGTCGGCGCCGCCCAGAGGTTGCTGAACTGGTGCAGGAACGAGCGGTCCTCGCAGGGCTGCTTGTCGCCGGTCGAATCGCACGACGGCAGCTCCGTGTAGGAGCCGGGGACCGGGCCGCCCGTCTTCGGGTCGATCTCGTACTTGCCGCCGGGGATGACGAACGAGGCGAGCCAGACGACGAGCAGGACGATCGCGAGGACCGTGAACGCGGTCGGGAACCGCTTCGCCTTCTGCTCCCCGGGCGGCTCCGCCGCTCCTTCCTCGCCGGTGGGCTCCTCGGACGGTCGTTCTGCAGGCATTCGGCGGTTCCCTCCGTTGGACGTCGACGGGACGGCCCCAACCTATGTGAGTCCCGGAGGCACCCGAATCGGTGGCGACTACGGGGCAGGTCCCGGGACCTGCCCCGTGGTCGCCGTCAGCGCCCGGCCGTCCGCCGGTACTTGCGGACCGCGAGCGGGGCGAAGATCGCGATCAGGACCAGGCACCAGACGACCGCGCCCCAGACGTTGTTGCCGGCCGGGACGCCGAGCCAGAGGGCCCGCATCGCATCGACGACGATCGTGATCGGGTTGATCTCAGCGAACTTCTCGAGCCCGGCCGGCATCGACTCGACGGGCACGAACGCCGAGGAGATGAACGTGATCGGGAAGATGATCGTGAAGCCGATCCCGTTCGCCGCCTCCGGCGACGAGACCGACATCCCGATCAGCGCGAAGATCCACGAGAACGCGTAGCCGAACAGGAGCAGCAACGCGAAGCCGGCAAGGATCTCGAGGATCCCGGTCTGGAACGAGAAGCCGATGATCAGCCCGGTGCCGACGAGGATCACGATCGAGAGCGAGTTGGTGACGACGTCGGCCAGCGTCCGGCCCGCCAGCACCGAGGCGCGGGAGGTCGGCAGCGAGCGGAACCGGTCGATCAGGCCCTTCGTCAGGTCCTCGGCGAGGCCGAGCGCGGTCACGAAGCCGCCGAAGGCGGTGTTCTGGACGATGATCCCCGGGATCAGGAAGTCGATGTAGTCGAAGCCCGGCGTCGAGATCGCGCCGCCGAAGACGAACGCGAACAGCAGCACGAACATGACCGGCTGGATCGTGAACCCGATCAGCAGGTCGGGCGAGCGCGGCAGCCGGACCAGGTTCCGCTCGGCCATCACCAGCGTGTCGGGCACGAAGCGGCTCATGCCGCCACCTCCTCGCGCTCGTCGGCGGACTGCTCGCCCTCCTCGTCGGCGAGCTCGCGGCCGGTCAGGGTCAGGAACACGTCGTCGAGGGTCGGCCGGCGGACGGCGACGTCGTCGGCGTCGATCCCGGCCTGGTCGAGGCGGCGGGCCGCCTCCATGATCGTGCCCTGCTCGCGGGCGACGCGAACGCTCACCCGGGCGTCGTCGACGGCGGGCTGCTCCTCCGACATCGGCGCGAGCGCCATCGCGGCGTCGGCGGCGCGCGAGGCGTCGGTGAGGTGGACCTCGACGCGGAGACCGCCGACCCGCTCCTTGAGCTCGTCGGCGGTGCCGTCGGCGATCACCCGCCCGCGGTCGATGACCGCGATCCGATCGGCGAGACGATCGGCCTCGTCGAGGTACTGCGTGGTCAGGAGGACGGTCGTGCCTTCGGCGACGAGGGCCTCGATCGTCTCCCAGAGCTCGAGCCGGCTGCGCGGGTCGAGGCCCGTGGTGGGCTCGTCGAGGAAGAGGACCGGCGGGTCGGCGACGAGCGCGGCGGCGAGGTCGAGGCGGCGGCGCATTCCGCCCGAGTAGGTCTTCGCGATCCGCCCGCCGGCCTCGCTGAGGCTGAAGCGGTCGAGCAGCTCGTCGGCCCTTCGGCGGGCCTCGGCGCGGCGCTTGCCGTAGAGGCGGCCGACCATGACGAGGTTCTCGATGCCGGTCAGGTTCTC
>DATMCB010000246.1:0-6437 GCA_035558835.1 Solirubrobacterales bacterium | reverse complement strand
CGCCTCGACCGCCTCCTGGCGGGCGAGCTTCTCGGGGACGCTCGTCGCTTCGTCGATCGCGTTGCCGTGGGTGCCGCGGATCTCCTCGAGCAGGCCCTCGTCGATGGTCGGCGCTTCGACGGAGATCTTCTCCTTGCCGGCCTTCTCCTGCAGCTCCTCCATCGCACCGACGAGCTTCTTGATCTCGGCGTGGGCGATGTCGAGGGCATCGAGGACCTCGGCCTCGGTGACGTTGTCGGCGCCGCACTCGACCATCAGGATCGCGTCCTTGGAGCCGGACACGATCAGGTCCATCTCGAGGTTCTCGTGCTCCTCCTCCGGCGGGTTGACGACGAAGTCGCCGTCGAGCTTGCCGACGCGGACCGCGCCGACGTGCTCGGCGACCGGCACCGGTGAGATCGCCAGCGCCGCCGAGGCGCCGTTCATCGCGAGGATGTCGTAAGGGTGCACGTGGTCGACGGAGAGCGGCGTCGAGACGAGCTGCGTCTCGTAGTGCCAGCCCTTCGGGAAGAGCGGCCGCAGCGGCCGGTCGATCATCCGGGCCGTCAGCGTCGCCTTCTCGCCGGCGCGGGCCTCGCGCCGGAAGTAGGAGCCGGGGATCCGGCCGACCGCGTAGTGGCGCTCCTCGACGTCGACCGTGAGGGGCAGGAAGTCAACATCGCGGAGGTTGCCCATCGTCGCGGTGCCGAGGACCATCGTGTCGCCGCTGCGGACGACGACCGCGCCGCTGGCCTGGCGCGCAAGCTTGCCGGTCTCGAATGAGATCTCCGCTCCGCCGATCTCGACCGAGACGTTCTTGACGTCGAACATAGTCATGTATTTCGTTGTTCCTTCCGGTGGCCGTCGCTTCCGTAATCGGCGCGGGAGAAATGGGACCCGCGAGGTGACGACCGTGTGATTTCAGATTGATTTGCGGGCGAGAGGTTACAGATGCCGGCGTCCCCGGCCTGCGCGGCCGGCGCGCTCAGCGCGATGCAAGCTCCCTGAGGACGACCCCGAGCTCGCCCGCGAGCGGGGCCCCGGCGGCGAACCCGGCCGGCGTCGCGGCGACCCCGGCGCTGATCCCGCTCCGGAAGTCACGCCGTACCCGCTCGACCACCGCGTCGCTGCGGCGATCGCGCTGGAAGCGGTCGAGGTCGAGCCCGAGCGCCTCCACCCGCTCCCAGAGGTGCGGGTCGTCGACGTGCGCCCGGTCGGCGAGCAGCGAGTCCCAGAACTCCCAGAACCCGTCCTCGGACTGGATCGCGACCGCCTCGGCCGCGGCATGAAGGACCGGCGAGCGCGGCCGCCGGCTCGCGACCGGGAAATGGCGCACGCAGACCTGCAGCGGCAGCGTCGTGATCTCCTCCCAGGTGCCCGCGCAGCGCGGGCAGCCGAGGTCGAGGTAGAGGACGACCTCCGGTCCTCGGCCGCGGACGTGGTCGCCGGGGCCGGGCGGCGGGACGGCGGCGCTCCCCAGCGAGGAGGTCCCGTCCATGCCGGGCTCAGGCGGGGGCGCCGTCGTCGAGCGCGTCGAAGATCAGGTTGGCGCCCGGGATCTCGAGCGGCGTCGGCGTCGCGAACGACCAGGCGACGGTGCCGTCGCGGTCGATGAGGACGAGCGAGCGGTTCGCGTGCCCCCAGTCGTCCATGTAGGCGCCGTAGGCGGCGCAGACGGCGCCCTTCGGGTGGAAGTCGGCAAGCAGCGGGTACGTCAGCCCGAGGCGCTCGCGGAACGCGGCGTGGCACGCCGAGGAGTCGACGCTGACGCCGACGAGCGCGGCGTCGCGATCCTCGATCTCGCCGAGGACCTCCTGGTAGATCGAGAGCTGGTCGCTGCAGACGGCGCTGAAGTCGAGCGGGTAGAAGGCGAGGACGAGACGGCGGTCGCCGAAGTCGGCGAGCGTGACCGCGTTGCCGTCGTGGTCGGCCAGCCGGAAGTCGGGGGCGCTGGTGCCGGGCTCGATCACGCCGCCACGGCAGCTTTCGCTCAGCGGCGCAGGCCGAGCTCGGCGACGAGCGAGCGGTAGCGCTCGAGGTCGGTGCGCTCGAGGTACCGGAGCAGTCGCCGGCGGCGGCCGACGAGCATCAGCAGCCCGCGGCGGGAGTGATGGTCCTTGCTGTGGGCGCGAAGGTGCTCGGTGAGCTCGTTGATCCGCTCCGTCAGCAGCGCCACCTGGACCTCGGTCGATCCGGTGTCGTCGCCGTCGCGGCCGTACTTGTCGACCAGCTCGGCCTTCTTGTCCTTCGTCAGCGACATCAGTCTCTCTCAAGCATAGGGGGTGCCGGAGGCCCGGCGGGGCGCGTTCCGGCGCTCAGGGACGCGAGAAGGTAGCACAGACCTCGCGGGCTTCCTCGACGTCTCGATGCATCTGCGCGACCAGCTCGTCGACGTCGTTGAAGCGCTTCTCGCCGCGCAGCCGCTTCACGAAGGCGACTCGGAGCGGGCGCCCGTAGAGGTCCTCGTCGTGGTCGATTATGTGGGTCTCGATGAGGACGCCGCGGCCACTCTCGAAGGTCGGGCGGACGCCGACGTTGACGGCGGCCGGGAGGCCGTTCGCGAACGCCGCGTAGATGCCGTAGCCGGGGTGCACGTAGCGCTCGTCGGGGACGATGTTCGCGGTCGGGAAGCCGAGGGTGCGGCCGCGGCGGTCGCCGGAGACGACCTCGCCCTCGAGCATGAACGGCGCGCCGAGGCAGCGCCTGGCGGTCTCGAGGTCGCCGGCGGCGACGAGCGCGCGGATCCGGGTCGAGGAGACCGTCTCGGAGCCGACCTCGACGAGCGGGACGACCGTCGTCTCGAACTCGGCTCGGGACGCGAGCAGCTCCGGGGTCCCCTTCGCCTTCGCCCCGAAGCGGAAGTTCTCACCGACCCGGACCTCGCGGGCGCCGAGCTGCTCGACGAGGACGCGCTCGCAGAATTCGTCGGCGGACCGCTGCGAGAACTGCTTGTCGAACGGGATCACGACCAGCTCGGTTACGCCGAGCCCGTCGATCACGTCGCGCTTGACCCCGAACGGCATGATCAGCTTCGGCGTCGCCTCGGGGCGGATGACCGAGAGCGGATGAGGCTCGAACGTGAGCACCGTGTCGGCGTCGTCGATCACCTTGCGGTGACCGACGTGGACGCCGTCGAAGCTGCCGATCGCGACTCTGCGATCGGCGGGCCTTGCGTCGGGAAGCTTGGTGACCTTGATGCTCATCGGGGCGCGTGCGGGAGCACTACTCAATCACGGGAAGCACGACCTCTGTCCGCAGCAGGCCGGAGCATGCGTGCGCGATTGCCACCAGCCGCCCTTCGCTGGTCAGCTGCAGCGGGCCGTCGCCGTGATCCGCATCCGCCGGGACCGGGATCCGGACGCCGTTCTGGACGCGCCTGGCGTCGTCGCCGTCGAGCTCGACGGCGGGGAGATGGGCGACCAGCTCCTCGACCGGACGGATCCGCTCCGCGCCTTCCCCCTCGGGCAGCCGCAGCCCGCCCACGGCGGTCCGGCGGAGCGCCGAGCAGTAGGCGTCCTCGAGCGTCTCGATCAGCGTGCGGACGTAGGTGCCCGCCGAGCAGACGACCTCGAACGTAGCGGTCCCCTCCCCCGCCCCGATCAGCTCCGCCCGCTGAACCTCGACCTCGCGGGCGGGCCGCTCCGCGTGCTCGCCCCGGTGCGCCTTGCGGTAGAGGCGCTCGCCGCCGACCCGGACCGCCGAGGTCATCGGCACGGTCTGGACGATCGTGCCGGTCGGCAGCTCGAGCCGGTCCGGGATCCTGCCGGTCTCGCTCAGCTCGCCGTCGGGGTCGCCGGTGGTCGAGCGCCACCCCAGCCGGGCGGTGGCGAGATATGTCTTCGGCAGCCCGAGGACGTAGCGCTGCAGCCGGGTCGCGGCCCCGAGCAGGACGACCAGCAGCCCGGTCGCGAACGGGTCGAGCGTCCCGGCGTGCCCGGCCTTGACGCCGAGCTCGCGGCGGTAGCGGCGGACGACGTCGTGCGACGTCATCCCGGCCGGCTTGTCGCAGGCGATGAACCCGGCGCCGACAGTGGCGACGGCGCGGTCAGGCAAGCCCGGCGCGCGTCTCTTCGCTGAGGAACTCGACGAGCTCGTCGTAGCTGCGATCGGTCGAGAAGCCGGCGGCCCGCTGGTGTCCGCCGCCCCCCATCTTCCTGGCGATCACCGAAACGTCCACGGAACCGTCGGTCGAGCGGAGGCTGACCTTGCGCGCCTCGCGATGGCCGTCCGGCTTGTCCCGCACGACTGCCGCCACCGAAGTCCCCTCGATCCCGCGCACGAAGTCGATGATCCCCTCGGTGAGCGTCTCGTCGGCCCCGGTGGCGGCGTAGTCGGCGGCGGACAGGTAGGTCGTCGAGAGCGCCCCGTCGAGGTGGCGGTCGATCCGCTCGAGCGCCCGGGCGATCAGCTTCAGCTTCGCCTCCGGCACCCGCTCGTAGAGGCGCCGGAATGTTCCGTTGACGTCGACTCCGGACTCGATCAGCTCGGCGGCGACGCGGTGGGTGCGGGCATCGGTGTTCTCGTACATGAACTGACCGGTGTCGGTGATCAGGCCGACGTAGAGCGCCTGCGCGATCGACTCGCTGATCTCGACGCCGAGCCGGCGGCAGATGTCGAAGACGATCTCGGCGGTCGAGGATGCGCCGACGTCGACGAGGTTGACGTCGGCGAAGCGGGTGTTGTCGTGGTGGTGGTCGATGTTGAGCATCCGCTTGCCGGAGCGGAGCCAGTCGACCGGCATCCGGTCGATGTTGCCGCAGTCGAGGAAGATCACGGTCCGGTCGACGAGGTCCGCGGGGGCCTCGTGGAAGACCTCCTGCAGCGGCAGGAAGCGGTACTCGATCGGCAGCGGGAACTCCTTCTCGGCGAGGAACATCAGCGAGTCCTTGCCGAGCTGCGTCAGCGCCTCCTGGAGCGCCAGGGTCGAGCCGAGCGCGTCGCCGTCCGGCCCTTCGTGGGTGGTGATCAGGAAGCGCTCGCCCTCCGCCAGCTCGGCGACGATCGCGTCGGTCGCGATCTCGATCTCCGACCTGTTGCCGTTCGAGCTCACTCCTGCATCATCCTCGTCAGCCGGTCGGCCCGCTCGACCGACTCGTCGTAGACGAACTGCAGCGCCGGCGTCCGCTTGAGGCGGAGCTGGCTCGAGATCGCCCGCTGGATCACCCCGTGCGCGGCCTGCAGGGCCTCGATCGTCTCCGCCTTCTCGGCGTCGGAGCCGAGCACGCTCACGTAGACCTGCGCGTTCCGCAGGTCGGGGCTTGTCTGTACTGACGTGACGGTCACGAATCCAATCCGAGGGTCCTGCAACTCACCCCCGATCGTCGCTCCGATCACCTCGCGAAGCACACCGTCGACGCGTCGCATGCGCGATACGGCCATCGGCGCCGACTATAGCCGGGAGCGTTGGTGGAAGCCGCGCCTGCGGAGGCGGCTGTCAGTCGAGCGTCTTCTCGACCTGCGTCGTCTCGAACACCTCGAGCACGTCGCCGACCTTGACGTCCTGGAAGCCCTCGAGAGTGATCCCGCATTCCTGGCCCTCCTCGACCTCGCGGACGTCGTCCTTGAAGCGCCGCAGCGAGCCGATCCGGCCCGTCCAGATGACCGTTCCGTCGCGGACGAGCCGCGTCTGGGCGTCACGGGCGATCTTGCCGTCGGTGACCCGCGAGCCGGCGATCGTGCCGATCTTCGAGGCCTTGAACAGCTCGAGGACCTCGGCCTCGCCGAGCGAGCGCTCGACCTCCTCCGGCTCGAGCATGCCCTCCATCGCCGCGCGCAGCTCCTCGGTGACCTTGTAGATGACCGAGTAGGTGCGGATCTCGACACCTTCGGCCGCGGCGGCCCGCTTCGCGTCGGCGAGCGGGCGGACGTTGAAGCCGATCACGATCGCGTCGGAGGCGGCGGCGAGCATCACGTCGGACTCGTTGATCCCGCCGGCGGCGGCGTGGACGACGTCGACCGCCACCTCGTCCTGGGGCAGCTTCGCGATCTCGTCCTGAAGCGCCTCGAGCGAGCCGGCGACGTCGGCCTTCAGCAGCAGGTTGATCTGCTTGATCTCGCCCTGCTTGGCCTTCGAGAAGACGTCTTCGAGCGTGATCCGGCGGGCGGTGCGGCGGGCCTGCGCCTCGGTCTTGAGCCGGATCGCCCGCTCGCCTGCGAGCTGGCGGGCCCGGCGGTCGTTCTCGACCACCTGGACGCGCTCGCCCGCCTCGCCGACGCCGTCGAAGCCGAGCACCTCGACCGGGTCGCCGGGCCGCGCCTCCTTGATCCGGTTGCCGTTGAAATCGTGCATCGCGCGGACACGGCCCCACTGCGAGCCGGCGACGATCGAGTCGCCGATCTTCAGCGTGCCGCGCTGGACGAGGATCGTGACGACCGAGCCGCGGCCCGCATCGAGGTGCGACTCGATCACGATGCCGGAAGCGTCGGCCGTCGGATTGGACTTGAGCTCCTCGAGCTCG